>JALZEL010000358.1 GCA_030862075.1 Actinomycetota bacterium
ACGAAGGAAGGGAGGCAGCGATGAATGAGGTGAGAACGCGGTTAGCGCGAGGGCTAGTAAGGGGCACCGTCGCCGCGATGGCGATGACCGGGGTACGCCAGGTAACTACGGGTCTTGGGCTCGTCGAGCAGACCCCTCCCGACGCCATCATCAAGCAGCGCGCCCCAGGACTACTCGTGCGCATGCCCCGCCTCGCCTTCTTAGTGGCCAAGCGTCAGACCGCGCTCGTCGAACTCGCCCACTGGTTCTACGGTGCGGTCGGCGGCGCCGCTTTTACCATGCTTCCGGATTCGGTGCGCCGCCGCAACGTTTCGGCGGGCATAGGCTACGGTCTCCTTACCACGCTGGTGTTCGAACTCGGTATCGTCCCCATCCTCGGGCTCGACAAGTTCAAGAAGATCAGGCCCATCGAGCAGCTCATGTTCACCGCCGACCACCTGCTCTACGGCTTGATCTTGGCAGAAGGGGAGAAGCGAGCTCTGCCGGAGCAGCGCAGGCGCTGGCTACGCTAAGCGGCGCCAATACCTTGGTTGCTGCAAAACCGCGTTGTTGCGGAGGCGAGAAAGAGGAATCATGCCCATACAGAACGCAGTGAGCATTCGCGATGTGATGAGCACAGACCTCCTCACGGTGAGACAGGAGGAGACGATACCGGAAGCGGCTCGGCGGATGTCCGAGCGAAACGTCGGTGCGGCGATCGTCGAGCCGGAGACCCGCGGGTTGCGCCCCGGGATAATAGACGAGCGAGACGTGCTCAACTGTGTCGCATCGGGCCGAAGGCCAGAATACTTGCACGTGGCAGATCTCTTTACGCCGGAAGCGATGACCATACCGCCCGACTCCTCGCTCCAGCAGGCCGCGAAGGTGATGACCTCCGATGGCTTCCGCCATCTTGTGGTATTCGCCGGAGACAAGACCGTGGGCATCGTCTCGATCCGCGACATCATTGGTCACTGGTCGAGAGAGGGGCAGCTACCCGGCCTAGGGATCCAGATCCGGGAGGCGATGACTACGGAAGTCTTCGCGGTGGGGTTAGAGGACACGCTGCGAGAGGCGGCTCGGAAGATGGGCGAGCGAGGTATCGGTGCGGCGATGGTCGAGCCTGCCAAGAAAGGACGTCCCCCCGAGATGCTTAGCGCACGCGAGGTCCTGCACTCGATCGCGGCGGGACAGGATCCCGACACCGAGCGCGTGGCCGACCACCTAGCTCCGCGCAGGACCTTCTCGGCTCCGGACTGGTCGCTAAGCCAAGCGGCCGAGGCGATGAGCAAGGGTGGCTTCCAGCACATATTGGTAGTGGATATTAACGGGATCGCGGGCATCCTCTCGATGCGTGACCTAATACGCTCGCTCGTGCGCAGTTCGGAGAACCAGTAAGCGGCGCTTCGTTACTTGAGCTCAGCCGCATCAGGCAGCGACGCGATGTAGCACCACAAGATTGACCGCTCGGTCGAAGAAGATCGCCATGAATTGGCTACAGCAGATCATGCTCATCGTTCGCCCCGGCCTTCCTCGCGGGAACCACGCCTTTGAACTTTCTTCGCTACAGCGACTTTCATGGTAGTCGCTCTACAGCGGCTTGCGGTGATGTTGAACCGCAACACCAAGAGCACACTAGCACTTGCGCAGAAGGCGTTCTCAGTAGGGGGCATGCGAGTGAACATCGGCTTCACTTCGTGAGGCGGTGGGATGACGCGGAAGGGGCGCATGTCCTCCAAGAGGTGCTATTGCCTCTCGATGCGGTCCAGCGCCTCCCCTTTCGCCGTCGTCGAGTCGGGCACAGGCAGACCGACGCCGGACGGAAGCTCGAGCTGTAGATCTGCTTCGCGGTCGATGCGAAGCTCGCCGCGAGCCAGCTGGAACTTGAGGACGTGCCCTCCGGCGCTCCTATCTGCGGTGATGAAGTGGAAGTGATAGCCAGCTACGTTCAGCCCCTGAGCGTAACGAGGGAAGCGGAAGCCTACGAGGCTGCCCAGCACGTCGTGGGATTCGAAGGTGGGTTGGTGCTTGACCACCTCCGCGAGGGGCGGGTAGGGCTTCCGTTGGCGGGGAACGCTGCGCGTCTTGATGTAGTCGAACCGCCCGTCCACGCAAACGGCGTAGCACGAAGTCTCGCCGCTGACTAGCCGATCCAGGTAAGCTACTAAGGTTTCGTAGTCCATCGGCGTGGCAAGCGTCCGGGATAGGTTCGGTTCGAAGAAGGTCATCACGGCGAACGGCGTTCTTTGCCGCTTGTCGATCACATAAGCCCGTCCGTCCGCTTTCACTTGGTAGAAGTTGCCTCCAAGGGCGATCATCTCGCCGTCTAGTGCGTCGAGCGTGCCTAGACCCAAATCTCCGCGCTTCTCAAGTTCTGCGAAGCTGACGTCGCCGTCGTATTTCCCCTCAAGCAACGCGTCGATGGTCGAAGTCTGGAAGAGCGTATGGTGGGAGTGCTGATCACCCTCAAGGTTGCGCTTCTTGAGGTAATCGATGTGCAGCGCACCCACCAGCGCGGTATCGACAGGCATCTGGTCCTTTCGGTTCGGTGGGTCGTATGCGCAAGCTTATCCCGAGATTTGGCACACCGCAACATCGCCCCTATGAGGGGAGGGTTGCAGTTAAAAGCCCCGGCGTGCTCACCGGGGCTTTTGGTTTTTCCGCCATTTGCAGGCGATTTAGGAGTGAGCCGCCCAGGACTCGAACCTGGAACCTAGAGAAGAAGTCTATGACGGCGGGTTTCTGGCTGTTGCAGCTGGTTGCAGAAGCCTCTTACCTATGGGGTTTTCGCGCAACCGGCGTAGCCTACCGTTGCTGTTTGTTGCCCCGGACTAGTGTCAAAAGATATTGTAGGATCCACGAACGTCTCGGCTACGAGCCAGAGCGTCTAGCAGCTTCCCTAATTCGCAGTAAGGTTTGTTCCTGGCACTCACTCTAACTAGCTCTCCTCCCCCCTCCTTCTCTCCCTTCCTCCAAAACGAAAACCGGCCACTACTCCGGGTCGTTGTCAACCCTAGAGAGGTAGCCGGTTGCGCTATTGGCTCCCCCCGTCCCGAAAAGCGCCCAGAAGTCGCGGGATAGGTTCTTAGCCTCTACCGTTTTGAGATGCATCTTACACGGTGAGTGGTTAAAAAACACACTGGAGGGTTGTTTAGAGCTATAACGAAGCGCACCTGCTGCAAGATATTCAGGATAACGCCTTATTCGCAGGATATGGGAAGGTAAAATAAGGTAAAAATTTTACCTTTAGTTTCCGAAAAGCCTACGCCGCCCCTGTCGGCGGGCCTCTTCCAGCTCCCTCTCTAGCCGATCAGCACGTTCACGCTCCCTCTTTAGTTCCTCTAAGAACCGATCGCGCTCTGCGTGCAAAGTACTCTCCGTAAGCTCGAGAAGGGCCTCTGAGCGCCCTAGACGGTAGGAAAGATCCCTAACCTCTACCTCAAGTTCCCTAAGCCTCTGAGAGCCTTCTGGTGCACTCTGCGAGCCTTCATCGTTAGAACGGCGCCTTGCTGGTCGGTCCTTGAGCCGAGCGTGCACTACGCTTTGGGGTATCCTCCAGCGCCCGCTTTCGGGGTCCTGCGTACCTTCCATCTCTCCTGATTGGAGCATCTGCGTGATCCGCTGACGCGAGAGCTTCAATACCCGCGCCGCTTGCGGGGGTGTGTAGTATTCCTCTTCCACCACGGGGAACAGGATAGCTGACGACGCCGTTTTCCCGCTACGTCTTACTTCTGCCTCCAAAGCTCTGAGACTGGTTGGTAACGTCTCGGGGTGAGCGACGGCAGCCTTCTTCTGGACCATTGCGAGGCCATTGGAACCGTGGCCATTCGGCTGATCCTCGGCCCCGAGACTGTTGGATCCTTGTGGATCCATGAGCCCCGTTGAGGCTGGAACTGAGGTGGCTTTGGGATTGTTTATAAGCGGCCTGTGCGTCATTAAGACCACGACGACAAGAGTCAGCGCGAAGATACCTAAGCCGAGCAGCCAGCGCTCATCAGCATAGGGCTCAGGAGAGGACTCGCCCACATTGACCGCCGCGGGCACGCCTTCCCCTTCCGGCAAACTGGGAAGCGTGACCGGCTCATTAATTGGCTCGGAAACCCGCTCTGTCACCGCTGGTTCTGGAACCGCTGGTGCGTCCGCCGGAGGTTCGGCCACCGGTGGCATTAAGAGCTCTTGACCCGGTAGGATCAGGTTCGGGTCGTCCCCAATCCGGGCTCGGTTGAGCTCGAAGATTCGCTCCACCCCATTCATGACCAGTTGCGGGCTGGCGTCAGGATGAAGCTGACCCTGGCTGATCGACCACAGAGAGTCGCCAGGCTTGACGACTACCAGATGCCTTGCGCGCTCGTATGCCGGCTGCGAAGGCGTCGGGTTATTTTGTGCGTACTCTAAAGATGTCGTGGTCGAAGCCGTAGCAAAGCTTTGAGCCTCAGCTACGCCGTGAAGGATCGCGAGCGCCATGGCTGATAACGCAGCTGCAGAACCCATCATCCAAATAAGATGTTTTAGCCTTGCGATCAAGAAGTGTCTTTCCAGAGTCGGCTTCGAGGGGGTATGACTTCTACTCCGCAAGCGGGGCAGTGGAACACCTCATCAGGCAGGAGGCGCATCTCGGGGTGCCCACAATCGCAAGCGTGCTTGCCCAAAGCTTCCGGCAGGGAGGCTATCTGCTTGAGGGTTCTCTGCACATCGCTCTCAACAGCGCAGCCACAAGTATCGCAGCGTAAAGGCGTGCCCTCGGAGGGACGCAGCTCACCCACTTCGCAGATTAGGCAGATCATTAGCCAAGTCTCCCTAGGGTCCCGAGCAGCAGTGCCAACAACAAAGCGCCGTAGAAAACGAGCAATACCAGGGCGATCATTAGCATCCCCACAAACCACAGAACAATCAGCACAATGGGTGCGGGTAGCTGAAGAAACCTTTCGTTGATCCCGCGGGACGCTACCCTTCGGGTCTCCTCGTGGTATCTCTCCTCCACTGCTGGCTTTATACTTTTCACTCTATACCTCCTCTCCTTCAGCTAACCGCTGCCCCAAGTCCTGTCGTTTATGAAGATCAACTTTTTGCGAGCCGGGGGTGGGAGGTAATCCCACCCCCCTAGTTCTTTTCACGCCCAAAAGAACCCTGGCTTCATGAACGGTTTCTTCTTTCTAGTTCGTTACCTCCGCTGTTACAGGATTACTTTCTGCGAGCTGGAGGTGCGGGTTGATCTCACCCCCTAGCTCCTCTCACGCCTAGAGGAGCTGTGGCTCCTTAGGGTTCTACTTCCGCTTCACGCCTTTCAGTTGCAAGAAGGCCCTAGCGTATAGTGCGCAACCTCCTTCCTACGAGAGCTATCGCGATACCTAACAAGAGCAAGGTAAGTCCTAAAGCAACCATCCACAGTTCACTGCCGCCAGTGCTAGGCAACGACCCAGCACTTACAGACCTAGCACTCACGGACTGTGAAGGAGCAACCGCTCCAGCTATCGGCGTAGTCACAGTAGCCAGAGGTGTAGTCGCGGCTAGACGCTCAGTCACGATCAATGTGGGTCGTGTGATCACCGCAGGTGGTGTCACCGCAGGTGGTGTCACCGCAGGTCGTGTGATCACCGCAAGTGGTGTGTTCACCGTGGGCGGTGTCACCGCAGGTGGTGTGTTCACCGTGGGCGGTGTGTTCACCGCAGGTGGTGTGTTCACCGCAGGTGGTGTCACTTTAGGCGGTGTCACTGTAGGCGGTGTCACTGTAGGCGGTGTCACTGTAGGCGGTGTCACTGTAGGCGGTGTCACCGTAGGCGGTGTCACCGTAGGCGGTATCACCGTAGGCGGTATCACCGGT
>JALZEL010000388.1 GCA_030862075.1 Actinomycetota bacterium
ACGTCTACGTCCACAAACCGCCGGAGAAGGACGTTCAGGACCTGCAAGAAGTCGGGGAAAACCTAAGGCGGCTCAGCCACGTCCTCGAGGTCGAAGCCGACCCCTTGGTGAACGTCGTGGCCGTTACATTCGAAGGGGGGCGGCCAGAGCAGGAGGAGATAGAGCGCGCCTTCGAGGAAGCCGGCTACGAGGTCTCCAGGCTCTCCACAAGGACGGACTTCCCTACAGAGTAGGAATTGCCACTCCCCTTCGTGACTTGCGTAGCGCTTTCGCTTGCCGCCGGACCGCCGTAGGTCCAAGATTTCCTAGTCTGGGTTTGCTACCCTTAGACGCTTCGCCATACTAATAACGCAAGGGCAAAGAGAGGGGGACCCTTGTACACGAAACTCGCGCTAAGCCTTTGCGCTCTCGGTGTTCTCGTGCTGGTCGGGACGTTCGCCACCCTATCCTGGGGCGAAGGGATAAGGAACATCTTCAAGGACGACCCCGTCGGAACGGGTCCCGTAGGAGGACGCGAAGACGCGGCGGACCCTTCCGAAGAGCGAGCAGAGAACGCGACCCAGGAAACAGTCGGAGGGTCCAGCGACGAACCGAACCCTGACCGTCCGACGCAGACTACGGAACCAGAAGAGCCCGCTAGCGATGCGGGTGAGGGAGAGGTAGCGGGTGCCCAAGAGGTACCCTCTTACGCGGTCCTGCAAGAAAGGGAGACCGAGGAGGTGCGAGAAATCCTCATCAAGACCGGGGCGACGAGGGAGCAGCAGATGCGCCTCGTCGCCGAGGACTTGAGACCTTACGCCCCGAAAGACGGGATCCTGCTTCTCGAGTTCCGTCGGGAGGCGGAGAACGTCGCTTTGGAGGAGACCGGCTTCGCCCTGGTGTTCGACAGCAGGCTGGCCGCCACGGCGCCCTACCTGAGCTACACTGAGGAGGAGAAAGAGGCCACCTTCGAAGAAGAAGGCGGCATCCGGGTCGTGGGCTATGAAGAGTTCAAAGAGGAAAACCAGAACCTCGTAGACGAGCTTGAAAGCCTGCTATTCTAGGAGAGCCAAACCTTCCTCAATCGGTGGGAACTCCGGCTAACCGGATATACGACCCGGGATCGGTAGCTACCCAAAGATCCCTCCAAGGAACTCTCGCGCCCTAGACAAGAGCCCTTCCGCGGCGTAGGAGATCCTGTCCCACAAAGAAGCCTCTTCGTAGCCTTCCTGGGCGACCAGGGGGCTCGTTCCGACGCTTTGCCCGTCGACCAAGACCTCGACCTCGCCAAGTTCCTCGCCGGCCGCGGCCGAGGGAGGGGCTTCCTCCGTGGTCACACTCCGCTCTACCTCGGAGCTGGCGTCCGCCAGGGCGGACACCTCTTCGACGGCGGTGAGGTTTATAGACTCTTCCCTGCGGTAGGGCAGGGACAGCTCCCCGTAGACCTCGTCCTGGTTTACCAGCGGACGGTTCTCGTAGCGCCCGAAGGCGTACTCCAGCGCCGCCTCCGTTGCCTGGTAGCGCTGGTCGGAGTCTTCGGCGCCAATGACGACCGCTATAAAGGACTCGTCGTTGCTCTCGGCGGAGGCGACGAGGTTGGCGCCTGCCTGGGGTGTGGTCCCAGTCTTGACGCCGGTCGCCGGCGGGTAGGTGCTCAAGAGCTGATTGGTGTTGAAGATCTCTATCTCCCTGTTCTGAGTGCTGATGGTGGCTTCCCTGGTGGCGACTATCTCGGCGAACAGGGGATACTCGAGTGCTTCCTTGGTCAGGGTAGTAAGGTCCCTAGCGCTCGAGTAATTGCCGGTGGTGTCCAGGCCGGCCGGGCTCTCGAAGTTGCTCTCCTCGAGGCCAAGCTCGGAGGCCTTGTCGTTCATCATCCCTACGAAGTTCTCCACGCTGCCGTCGCCCACGTGCTCGGCCAGGGTGTAGACCGCTTCGGTGCCGGAGGGAACCAGGGAGGCCACCAAAAGGTCCCGGACGCTCAGGCGCTCGCCCGCTATGAGCCCCACGTTGCTGTAGGTCGTTCCCACGAAGGACTCGGCCTCACTGGAGATCATCACCTCCTCGTCCAAGTCGACCCCTTCTTCCAGCACTACGAAGGCCGACATGATCTTGTTCACGGACCCTATGGGGAGCTGCTCGTCGGGGTTTTCGCCCACGAGGTACCTGCCACTGTTGGCGTCCGCGAGTGACCAGGCGCTGGTTTCGATCTCCGGGGGCTCCGCCACCTGTGCGCCGCGGGCACCCTGGGTAGTTCCCACTTGGGCCTCGGCCAACGATCCGGCGCCGGGCACCAGCAGTAGCGCGAGCGTCATCAAAACCAGCGTTACAGCGGTCTTCGGGTGCTCGATCCTCATGGGTTTGATCCTCGTTCTCATCGGCCTCTTTCTCTCTACCGTATCCGAGCGGGAGCCATACGCTCTCGTGGGGGCGTGCGCTCTCTTACCAATTGCGCCGCCGATGGTACCAAGAACATTACGCACAGACAGGCCGGATGGGTTCATCGGTTCCTGCAAAACCTTCTTATAGCTCCACAGCAGATCCGTATTGGCGCACAAACCGAGCCTACCCGGTGAGCCGCTTCGTCAACAGCCCCTCTAATGACACGAGCCCGCCTGCGTAGAGCCCGTAAGTTAAACGGAAGCCGAAGAAAAACTCCCCGGCTGGGGAGTGCGTGACTCAGGGAAAGGGCCCGCTGGGGGAGGAGTGGGGCATCAATGTAAGCGCTCCACCGTCCGGGAGTCTTTGGACACGGAGAGGAATCCGCCCGGCGATCCTGGCTACCTAATGCTCCAGACGGCGCAAAGGCGCCGAAAGCAGGCTTCGATCCGGGAACCGGTATTCCCCCTACCGACCCGAGAGCGACTCGCCTTCTCTCGCGAGCAGAACGCTCAGCCGGGACAACCTGTCTATACCTGCCTGTGTTCCCGCGGGCCCGTCGGCGATCCGCCGGACCTGCTCGCCCAAGATTAAAAGGAGCTGCCCCACGGCGGCCGGGTCAAAATCGTCCGCCAAAAGCTGCTCTTTCAAGGCGCCCAGGTTCTCGGCTACGGCCCTAAGCTCGGGGCTTTCCAGGGCCGCCAACTTCTCCTCCCAGCTTTCGATCTCGGGAAGCGCTGCCTCTATCCCTAGCCGCTGCACACCGCCTTGCAGGGAAGCCACGGTCCGGTCGAGGGCGTCCCTTACCTCGTTCGCTGCCACTCCTCTACCTTGATCCTTCCGGTCGAGTGCTATTTCTCGCTCTGCGAGTGTTCCCCGATGCTGCCGGGGACGAACGGGAGAAGCATACCCGAAGTTGTCGGCCCTTGTCGGGAGGCGTAACGTCCCTGACCTCTTCCTATCCGATGCGTCTACGTACCGGATAGGAAGAGGAGGTGAAAACGTGCGCGGAGTAGTGAGCCTGGCGATAAGTGTCCTGGTCATGGCACTGCTGGTCATGGTCACACTGCAGCTCCTCTAAAGACCCTCCCCGGAGCCCCGATTACAGGGGCGGCCGACGAGCGAGCCAGGGTTTCTTCGCTCCAACCGGCCAGGTTTTCTTCGCCCGTCTTCTAATGGGGCTCCTAATGCGCTAAACTCGTGAGGGAAAGCGCGATCCGGCCTCAAGGTGGAAGGGCGTGGGGGTTAACGGGGAGAGAGAACCTATCGTGCAGGTCAGCGGCCTCGGCTACCGCTACCGGGGGCAGAAGGAGGCTGCCTTGCGGGGCGTGGACCTCGAGGTCGGCGAGGGCGAGTTCGTGGTCATCATGGGGCCTTCGGGGGCAGGAAAGAGCACCCTTTGCGTCTCTTTGAACGGGCTCGTTCCACACTTCTTCCGCGGCCGGATGGAGGGGGAAGTAAAGATCCGGGGCCGCTCCACCCGCGATAGTAAGGTGGGGGAGTTCACCCGCGAGGTGGGTCTCGTCTTCCAAGACTTCGAGGCCCAGCTTTTCTCGACGAACGTAGAGCTCGAGGTCGCCTTCGGCCCGGAGAACTTCCAGGTCGAACACGAGGAGATGGTGCGGCGCGTGCGCAACGCTTTGGAATGGGTGCGTCTCGAAGGGTTCGAAGGGCGTCAGCCGGCTACTCTCTCGGGCGGGCAGAAGCAGCGTCTCGCTATAGCCTCGGTGCTGGCGATGGAGCCGCGTATACTGTGCCTGGACGAGCCCACCACCGACCTCGACCCCACGGGGAAGCTGGGGGTATTCGAGATTGCCGAGGAACTCAGGAACAGGGACGATGTCACGCTCGTCGTCGTCGAGCACGAGACCGAGGAGACTTTGGACGCCGACCGGATCGTGGTCTTCAAAGACGGCGTGGTCGTCCGGGACGGATCGGCGCGGGAGGTCTTGCGCGACGTGGAGCTCCTCGAAGGTGCCGGGGTCATGCCGCTGCAGGTGACCCGCTTCTTCCACGAACTCGGCCTCGGAGAACAGCTACCCCTGACACCCGAAGAGGGCATCGAGGAGTTCCGGCGGCGC
Organism: Actinomycetota bacterium; assembly: GCA_030862075.1. Classification (GTDB taxonomy): domain Bacteria; phylum Actinomycetota; class Rubrobacteria; order Rubrobacterales; family Rubrobacteraceae; genus Rubrobacter_F. Next base: position 4,440 of record JALZEL010000388.1, read on the forward strand.
GGCCTGAAAGTTAGCGCGGAGCGCCACGAGGAACTCGTCGAGGCGGACAGGGAGCGGGAGGAGAGCTACGGCGAGCCCATTATCCAGGTCGAGGGGTTGACGTACCGCTACCCGAACGGCGTCGTGGCCCTGGAGGGCGTGGATCTAACCGTAAGACAGGGCGAGTTTCTCGCGGTCCTGGGCCAGAACGGATCGGGAAAGACATCGCTCGTCAAGCACTTCAACGGGCTTTTGAAGCCGACGGAGGGCGTGGTCAAGATCGGAGGGGTAGAGACCGTCAAGCAGGGGATACGCCGGCTCGGGCAGAGGGTCGGCTACGTCTTCCAGAACCCGGATCACCAGATCTTCTCGGACACTGTCTTCGACGAGGTGGCCTTCGGCCCGAAGATCCGGGAGATGGAGGAGAACGAGATCGAGGATCGTGTCTCGGAGGCTCTCGCCGCGGTGGGCCTCGAAGGGCGCGGGGGCGAAGACCCGTTCACCCTCACGAAGGGCGAGCGACAGCGGGTCGCGGTGGCTTCGGTTTTGGCTGTCAGGCCAGAGGTCTTGATCCTGGACGAGCCCACGACGGGCCTGGACTACGCTGAGCAGAAGATGATGATGGAGCTGGTCGAACGCCTCAACGAAGAGGGCTCCACGATAATCGTCGTGACCCATACCATGTGGGTCGTCGCCGAGTACGCCCACCGGGCGGTAGTCGTCCGGGACGGGCGGGTTACTCTGCGCGGTACCGTCCGGGAGGTCTTCGCCGAGGAAGAGGAGCTGCGAGAGGCATCTCTCAGGCCCCCACACATCGTCTCTTTCAGCAACTCTTTGGAGGTCCCCGTTCTTTCGGTGGAGGAGATGTTGCGGGTGACCGAGGGAGGATAATGGACCCGTCCTTGTATTTGGATCGGAACACGTGGGTCCATCGTCTGGATCCCCGAACGAAGATGTTCTTGCTGATAGGCATGTTCGTGCTGCCGTTCGTTTTTCTGGATCCGCTCTACGAGTTGGCCGTGCTCGTTTTGGTACTCTTCTTCGGATACCTGGCGAAGGCTCTAACGAACCTTCGGCGTATCTGGTTCATCCTAGTCACTATTGCCATCCTGACCGTCATCCTGTGGTCTATCTTCGGCAGCGGGCAAACGCCGCTCTTCCTCTTCGTGGAGCTTGAGGCCCTGCTCTACGGGATCAGCATCGCGCTGCGCATAGACATCACCGTTATCGCGGGCATGATCTTCCTCTCCACCACCCGCAACGAGGAGGTGGCGATCGGGCTCGTCCGGCTCGGGATTCCGTACCGGTTCGCCTTTGCGGTCTCAACGGCCCTGCGACTGGTCCCGACTATTGTGACTACAGGCCTGACTATCAGTCAGGCCCAACGATCCCGGGGGCTCGATCTGAAATCCGGGGGCGTCGTCCAACGCATACGGAAGTACGTACCGCTCTTGGTTCCGGTCTTTGTCTCGACCATTCGCTCGACAAACGTCTTTAGCATGGCGTTGGAAAGCAAGGGATTCGGAGCCAGCCCCAAGCGCACCTTCTTTCTCCAGACGGACATGGGCCAACGCGACGTCCTCGTTCTGGTTGCGTTCGCGGTGCTCTTAGCTGGGTCTGTTGCGTTGCGAGCGGTGGGATACGGGGGGTTGGAGGGGTTTAGCCGGTAAGTGCGATTGTTTGTGAACCCAGAGGGAGGCGTACGATGAAAGAGGCTTTTGCGATGTGGCGGCATACCCAGATGGTTGTGCTGGTTGCTTTGAGCGCTGCTATCTATGCGGCGCTTCTTATCCCGTTCAAAGGCATCCCCCTTGTCCCAGGGTTCATCGAGATCCGACCGGCCAACGCGCTCCCGGTTGTCTTAGGTCTCTTGTTCGGCCCGGCTGGGGCTTGGGGAGCCGCGATAGGCAACCTCATCGGGGACTTCTTCGGCACCTTGAGCTTGGGGAGTATCGGTGGGTTCGTGGGAAATTTTTTTCTGGCCCTGTTGCCGTATAAGATGTGGAGCGCATACT
>JALZEL010000396.1 GCA_030862075.1 Actinomycetota bacterium
CGCCGTGAGGGCGAGGACCGGTGGGTGACCGAGGTCCCGCACCACTCGGGGCAAAAAGAGGTAGTCTGGCCTGAAGTCGTGACCCCACTCGGAGATGCAGTGGGCCTCGTCCACCACAAAGAGGCCCACGCCGGTCTTACGCAGGGTAAGGACGAACTCTAAAGAACGGAGGCGTTCGGGGGCGACGTAGAGCATCCGGATCTCGCCGGTCCGAACCTTCTTTTCGACCCCCCAACGCTCCTCCGGCGAGAGCCCTGAGTGCAGCGTCGCCGCCCCCTCGACCGCGCTCTGCAAGAGCGAGTCGACCTGGTCCTTCATCAGCGAGATCAAGGGCGAGACGATCACCGTCAAACCCTCCTTCATGAGGGCCGGTACCTGATAGCACAGGCTTTTCCCTCCCCCGGTCGGCATCACGGCTAGGGTGTCCCGTCCGTCGAGGACGGCCCGGATCGCCTCCTCCTGCCCGGGTCGGAAGGAGTCGAAGCCGAAGATCTCTTTTAAGACGGTGAGCGGCACGAACGTATTTATAAGCCCTCGTCGGTCGGCTTTCAGTCGCCAGCTTCTATTCTAGCGAAAGCCCTGGATCTACTCTTCTTCCGGTTGAAGCGTGAACCTGGGGATGGGCTTGAGGCGTCGGATCTGGCCGGGCGGCCGATCGTCGGGCTGCTCGGTCGAGCCTTCTTCCTCGGGCGGGCCAACTTCTGCGGCGTCGAGCAGGTTGTCCATGACCCGGCGGATGTCGGCGCACGTCTTTTGGTAGGCTAGCCGGAAGCCGACGCCGGGTGCGGCGAGGGCGGGCAGGACCCCAAGGAAGTATAGCCAGTCGTAGACCCCGGCTATCGCCAAGGGGAGGGCAAACGTGGCGCCCAGGATGCCGCCCAAAGAGAGGTACTCCCCGCGCTGGTTCGAGACGTCGGCGGTGAGGTTGGTCCCGCTTCTCCCGTAGCCCACGTCCTCGACCTTGAGCTCCACGGAGCGGGCCTTCAAGAGCGCGCGCTGCCCCGAGAAATCTAGGGCGCGGCGTACCGCGCCAAGCAGGTCCCCCGCATCCCACAAAGAGCTCGCCTCGGTCTTGCGCCTCATCTTGAGGCCCTGCTCCTTTCTCAGCAGATCCTCGAGGTGCGTCCGGGTGGGCTCCACCGGTTTCTCGATCTCCCTCACGGCCCTCAGACGCGCGGGACCGTAGAGCCTCCACGCCAGGGTGCGAGACTCTACGGTCCTGTCGGAGAACAGGTCGAAGAGCGCCCGCCGGGCATCGGTCTCGGGGATGCCGGCGGCGGCAGCCACCTGCACGAGGACCTCGGGGGAGACGGTGTAGGCCCCTTCGGTGCCGTAGCTCCGGCGACGGGCGGAGAGCTCGGAGGCTCTTCTCAATACCATCTCCACCTCGGCGGGGGTGAGCCGGTTCTCTGGCTTAGGAGGCATCATCCGGGTAAACCTAGCTTCTCCGGTCTTGGGCGTTGGAAGAGGCGGCGAGGATTCTCGGCGTGTCCTTGAGGTACGACCAACCGGATAGGAGCGTGAGCACCGTCGCACAGAGCATGACCCAGTAGCCTACCTCGACGTATCCGAGCAGCAGTACGAGCACTCCCAAGCTCTGAGAGACCATCTTGGCCTTGCCCCAGCTGTTCGCCGCTATGACTTCTCCAGCCTCCAGCGCCACCATCCTGAGCCCCGTCACGGCGAACTCGCGCACGACCATGATCACCGCCATCCAGGATGCCAGCGAGCCTTCGGCTACGAGCACGAAAAATAAGGAGGCGATGAGCGCCTTGTCGGCGACCGAGTCCATTAGCTTCCCGAAGGCCGTAACCTCCTTGCTTCTCCTCGCCAGGATGCCGTCCAGGTAGTCGGTCAGGATGGCCGCGACGTACAAGCCGGTCGCAATGGCGCGGTGACCGGGGAACTGTATGTACAAAGCAGCCATGACCGGCACGACCGCCACGAGGCGGACCAGGGTGAGCTGGTTGGCAAAGGTCATCGCACCCTCCTCCTACGGCCGTCTTCGCCGCCGGGGGCGTTGATCTTCGCCTCCCGCCCGCTCATGAGCTTGCGGATGTTTCCCCGGTGGGCTAAAAAGATCAAAAGCGACCAGAAGACCGCGGCCCAGACGAGCACCCTCTCGTACGGGTCCCCGGCCACGAGGGCGGCGAGCGCGAGCGGCGAGATCGTCGCCGCGACCAGCGCCGCTAGCGACGCGTACCGCCAAGCCGAAAGAGCAGCCGTCCACACCATGCCGAGGATGACCACCACGATCGGGTAGACCGCGAGCAAAACCCCCAAAATCGGCGCCACCGAGTTCGACCCGCGCAGGCGGGCGAAGAGGGGGAAGTTGTGCCCGACGAGCGCCGCGGATCCCCCGCCGACCGCCCCGGGCGTACCCAGGGCCAGATAACCCGTGAGCGTCGGCAAGAACCCCTTGAGGAGCTCGAGAAGAAAGGCCAGGCCCGCCAGACTCCGGGCCGGCGCGGAGCGCCGATACAAGTCCAAGGGGGCCACGTCGGAGGTCGCAGGACCCAAGCGTAGTCCCCTCCTCTGGAGGTCGTAGCGGGCGGCGTAGAGGCCGAAAGGTATGGAGCCCACCAGGTAGCCAAAAGCGGCCAAGATAGCGTACCAAACTATCACCGCGCTGCGCCCAACCTCCTGTCTCCGTCAGGACCCGGCTAACGTAGCACCTTTCGGGGGTAGGCTCAAGGGGCAAAAGCGGCGAATCCGGCGCGGAAATAAAGCCGAGGCTACTCTTCGGAACTGCCGCGAACCTGGGTGACGGCGGGCCGCAGGAAGGCGCTCAAGAGCCAGTCGACCGTCTGCCGCGCCTTGCTCTGGGGGCTATCGAGCCTCGTCAGGTAGGCCGCCCGCCAGAAGAGTGCCGCCAAAAGCCCGGTGAAGCGCACCCCCATTACCTCGTTCACGGCGAAGTCGCTCCCGAGCTCGACGAGCTGGCCCAAAGGCCTGTACTCGAACGCCTCCAGCTCGTCTTCCCTACCGTCGAGGGTGGCGAGGATGTTCTTGGCGACCACCCTGCCCTCCTGAACGGCGGCCTGGGCGTTGGGCGGGACGTCCCGACCGTCCTTTTCGCGGATGTCCGGTATGGCGGCGCAATCCCCGATGGCCCAGATGCCGGGATGGTCCTTCACCCGGAAGTATTCATCGACCTTTATGCCGTTCCTCTCGTCCATGGGGAGCCCTAGGTCGTTGATCGTCTGGTTCGGGCGGTTGCCGGCGGTCCAGATCACGTTCTCCGTCATTATCTCGTCACCGTTCTTAAGCTTTACGCGGTCGGCGGTTATCTCCTCGGCTATGGCCTTGGTCCTCACCTCGATTCCCTCGTTGTAGAGCCGGGCGCGGGCGGCTCGCCGGAGCGAGGGGTCCAGCTCGGGCAGGATGTGGTCCAAACCCTCGAGCAGGAAGATCCTGACCCGGTGCGAGTCTATGTTGGGGTAGTCGGGCTCCAGAGCGTCGTGGACCAGGTTGTAGAGCTCCGAGGCCGTCTCGACGCCGGTGGCTCCACCGCCGATGACCCCGAAGGTCAGTTTCGACTCGGGGACCTCCTCCCTCGTCAGAGAGACCTCCTCGAAGCGCTCAATCACCCGGTTGCGGATGCGCTCGGCGTCCTCGATGCCCCTCATGGTGAGGGCATGCTCCTCCACACCGGGGATGCCGAAGAAGTTCGGCTGGCCGCCGATGGAGATCACGAGCTGGTCGTAGGGAAACTCTATCCCGCCGTCGGCCGTGATCGTCTTCGCTTCGTGGTTTACGCCTTTGAACTCCGCCCGCCGGAAGCTGGCCCCGGCCGTGATCAGGGCGCGCCTCAAGGGCTGGGCGACATTGCGGCTGTCTATGTCGCTGCTGACGATACCCGCCACCATCGGCCAGAAGGTGAAAAAATTATCCCTGGCGACGACGAGGACGCCGACGTCCTCGCGATCCCTTATGCGCTTACTCAACTCCTTGGCGGCCGTGAACCCGCCGAAGCCGCCGCCTACGATGAGGACCTTTTTCTCGAACTCGTCGTAGCGGGGCTTCTCCCAAGGGGCGTAGCGGGGCGCGGGATTGAGTGCTCGTCGGAGCGCCGCAAGTCCGACGACCGCTCCTCCAAGCGCGAGACCGCCCTTGATCAGTCCGTTCACAAAAACCTCCCCTACTGCTCCGTCCTACTCAGGGAGACCCGATCCGGGGCTTTCCCTTGCAACGCATTCTACCGGACGGCGATAGGCAACTGAATGTCCCAGCATCCAAACGTCCGAGCAGCCTGTGCCATGCATTTTGGCGATCAGGCCGGGTGGACAGCGACGCGAACGGTCCTGCTCCTCGGACCGTCGAACTCGGCCAGAAAGACGCCCTGCCAGCGCCCGAAGTCCGGCTCGCCCCCGCGCACCAGGAGGCGCTGCGACTGCCCGAAGAGGCTCGTGAGGAGGTGCGAGTCGCTGTTGCCCTCGGCGTGCTGAAAGGAGATATCGAGCCCGCTTATGAGCGCTTTACAAGCGGTGGCCAAATCCCGAGGCACGTCCGGGTCGCGATCCTCGTTGACTACGACGCCGGCAGTGGTGTGGGGTGAGAAGATCACGCAGAACCCCTCCTCCACGCCGGACTCTTGTACGGCCCACTTCACCTCCTCGGTAATGGAGACAAATTCGTAGCGGTCGTTGCTCTGCACTTGAATGTCGCTGGTCTTCATCTCTTGTTCTCCTGTCTATAAGTCAAGCATCTCCGGGAGCCGGGCGATGCTCTCGATCTCCGCGTCCGGCTCTGTCGCCGTTCCCGGCCGGTACTTGCCGGTCTTCACCTGAATACCCAAAAGGCCCGCCCTCTGTGCCCCGGCCACGTCAGACTCCGCATCGTCGCCCACCATCGCGACTTCCCTGACCTGGAGCCCTAAAGACCGCAGCGCGGCCTCGAAGAAGGCGGGCTCGGGTTTGCCGACCACGAGCGCGGTCTTGCCGCTCGCGTACTCCAGGGCCGCCACGAAGGGGCCGGCGTCCAAAGAGAGCCCGTCTTCCCTCTCCCAGTAGCGGTTTTTCTGCAGCGCGACGAGCTCGGCTTCATCCATGAGCCACCGGAACGCGGCGTCGAGCCGCGCGTAGGTGAAGCCCTCGCCGAGGTCTCCTACCAGGACGTACTCGGGAGGCTCCGGTTCGAACTTCAGCCCGTCCAGGTCTTCGAGGAGCGCCTCGGCTACGAGCGGGTAGCACGAATGCCCGCGCAGCCTGACATTCGCGGCTGCTGCGGGGGTAAAGACCAAATCCTCCTGGGCCGGGAAGCCCATACCTTTAAGCCTGGCGACGATTTCCCGGCGTGGCCTGCGGGTGGTGTTCGTGACGTAGCGGTAGGGGATGCCGGCGACTTCCAGGCGCGCGACGGCCTCACGGGCGCCCTCTATTGGGGTGTCCTCCGCGTAGAGGGTCCCGTCGAGGTCCAGGAGCAAGCCCTTTACGTTCATGGCGAGTAGAAAAAGGCTCCGGACCACAGGTCCGGCGCCTCGGTCTCCGTCTTTGGTTAGCGGCCGAAGAAAAGTTTTGCGGCCGGGCTCATCATCTCCGGGCTCCACATCGGCTCGAAGGTGAGCTGGGCGTTGACGGTCTCGACGCCTTCGATGGAGAGGGTCTCGGTCTCGACCTGTTCCTGGATCAAGTCCCCCACCGGGCACATCGGGCTGGTCAGGCTAAAAGTAACGTCCACGTGACGCCCCTCGTCGTGGACGCCGACGTCGTAGATCAAACCAAGCTCCACGAGGTCCATCCCGATCTCCGGGTCTATCACGTTCCTTAGCTGGTCGCGTACGCGCTCTTCGGTCAGCACTCTCTCACCTCTTAGGCTTACCCACTCAACACCCCAATTGTAAAGGTGTCGCCGAACTTTTCCACTTCGTAGAGGCTCCGGCCGCCCTCCACACCCTCCCAACGCTCTACGCTAAAGGGGGTTACACCCTTGTTACACGTGATGCACTTATCCACCATCGGTGGGCCTTTATCCACAACATGTTGTGGATAACTCCGCGAATTACGATACATAAGGGCGTTCGGAGTGGCTAATGTTTCCGGCTTCGGGTGCCCCAGGGACTGCAGATAGTAGCTCAAGGCGAGGAAGGGGCTGCCGAAGCCGAGGAAGAGGAGGACGCGCCAGATCCTCTCGGCACCTATGAGGTCCACGAGGAAGCTTGCCGACCACGAGGAAGGAGACGAGCGACACGGCCAAAGGCTCCGGCTTCTCCGGCCGTCTCTCCACCACGCCCTCCTTTCCGTCGCAGGTTCGCATCCGAGGGTAGTGTGTTTTTACTCCCTTGCTTGGTGCCGAAAGCACCGGACAGGGGACTTTTTACCTGATCAGGGCGAAGGCCACGGGGAACATGGCGCCGGCGAGGACCGAAGCGGCGAAGTAGGCTCCGCTGAGCCCAAGCAGGACGGTGGCGGTAGTCGTGAGGACCGGACCGAGGGTCTGTCCGAGGCGGAGGATGGTGCTGTTTATGGAGATGAAGGCGCCCCGGTTCTCGTCGGGGGCAGCCTCGTTGAGGAGCGAGAAGGCGTTGGGGAGGTTGAGGCTCTGGGCGACGCCGAAGATCACCGTCGGCACGAAGAGCAGCCACACATCCGGGGCGAGCGGTACGAGACAGAGCGCGATCGCGTAGAGGACGAAGGAGACTCGGATGAGCGTCTTCTCCGAGAAGTGGGACGTCAGTCGGCCCATCTAGGTGGAGGTCAACGCCGTGGTGAGCGAGGTGCTCGCGACGACGGCGCCTATGACAGTCGGCCCTGACCCAAAGGATGCGCTCATCAGGATGGGCAGGTAGGTGATGAGCGGCCCGAAGAGGATGACGAAGATGATGAGGCTGTTGGCGAAGATCCCGATAACCCGCCTACTCTTGACGTGCACCCAGACGCTGCCGACGTACTCTTTGAGGTTTTGCTCGTTGTGTGGCTCGGGGTTATTTAGCGAGAAGAGGACCAGGATGCCTATGGGGATAGCCGCTAAAGGGAGCAAGAACGGGTAGTACCATCCAAACGCGGCCAGAGCGCCGCCGATGGCGGGGTAGCTCGCGTGCCGATGGAGAGCACGCTCGAGTTGTAGCCCAACGCCGCTGTCCGATCCCTGCCAGCGAACAGGTCGCCGACGAGCGTCACGTTGAGCGCCCCCAAGGCCGCCGCCCCCACCCCCTGAAGCGTACGCAGGGCGAGGAGCAGCTCGAAATCCCGGGCGAGGGCGCACACTCCTCCCGCGACGCCGAAGAGCATCAGGGAGGGGACCAGTATCCTCTTGCGCCCGAACCGGTCGGAGAGTGCTCCCGCAACCCACGTAAGTGAGACGCCCGGCAGGGTGAAGACCGTGATCAGGAGCCCCACCTGTCCCGACGAGACCCCGAACTCCTGCTGGATCTCGGGAAAAGCCGGGGCGACGCTCGAGGAGCCAAGGACCGCCATCAGCGTGACGAACCAGATGACGCGCAGGTTGTGGTCCTTCCAGACCGGCTTACGCCGCCCCTCGCCGCTCTCGACCGCTTGCGCCATAAGGGGAGAGGGTAACACCCTTGAGAAGGCCCTTCGGAGAAACGGCACACAAGAGTACCGTCAAGAGGGCGCGCTTCCTTTAGCCGGCACTCCCCTTCCAGCCGAGGCGGGCCAGGAGCCCAGCGGTCATCGCGGCGGTGGCGCCCCAGATCTCCTGCCCCGCTACCGCGAAGACCGGCACCTCGTAGGGACGGCCATCGCGCTCCCAGACTACCTTCTTAAACGCTTTGGGCGACATCAACTCCTCCAAGGAGACGCTGAAGATCGCCTCGACCTCCTCGGGCGCCAAAGTCAGCTCCGCCTCCCGCGAAAGGAGTCCCACGAACGGCCGCACCAGAAAGCGGCTCGGCGGGATATACATCTCCTCGAGTTCTCCAATAATCTCGA
>JALZEL010000205.1 GCA_030862075.1 Actinomycetota bacterium
TCTGCGTCAGCTCGTATACGTAAGCGGGCTTGCCACCGCCGCTGCTGCGGCGCACCGAACCTCGCTGTCGCACAATGCCGTCGCGCTCGAGAACGGCGAGATGTACGCGGACGCCGTTGTCCGTGAGACCCAGTGCCCGGGCGAGCTCCTCGACGGTGCGATCTGAGCGCCTGAGCAGCGCAACGACCTGCCCCCGTGTGCTTTCGAAGAACTTCTCGTCCCAATTCGCAGCCAATTTGCTCCCTCCGTTCGCCGTTATCAGTATAGCAAATAAGTGAATATTATACTTGATATATTGCTAAAAGTCTATATAGGCTGCCATGAAGGCAACTACAAACGGCCTTAAAGGAGGCACGTGATGAGATCAACGGTACCCACAGCACCATCTCCTCGGAGCGCGTCTCTGTTGGCCGCCTCTTGCGCCACTACGGACCTTAGGCTTCCAACTTCCATCACCGCGCTGTCGCGCTGGCGCTCGCCGGTGGCGGTTACTAGAGCCTGTTTGCAAAATGCAAACTTTAGGGGATAGGTCTGATCGTCGGTTGGGTGATACGAGCTATAGGCTAAGGAGAGCTTATGTCGGTTGAGCTCGATCATATATTCATCTGTACCGAGATTGGGGCACCGGAAGCAGATCAACTCGTAGCTTTCGGCTTGACCGAAGGTAGCTCCAATCTGCACCTCGGCCAGGGCACAGCCAACCGCCGCTTCTTCTTCTACAACGCTATGCTGGAGCTGCTGTGGGTCCGCGACGAGCGAGAGGCGCGAAGCCCGCCCATCGCTCCCACGCGGCTCTGGGAGCGGTGGAAGTACCGCTTCAGCGGATACTCGCCTTTTGGCGTCTGCTTACGCGCGATGGTGCAGCACGCGGTGGCCGGACCGGCGGCGCTGCCTTTCGCGACGTGGGAGTACCGCCCGCCCTACCTGCCGCCAGAATTGCACATCGATGTCGCCACCGGGACAGCCGCAAGCGAGCCGCTGGTGTTCGCTACTCCATATAGCGGAAGGCCAGACGCCCTCCCCGAAGAGCGCCGCCAACCACTCGTCCACCCCAAGGGGGTCGTCGAGATCACGGGGCTGCGCATCACGCTTCCGAGAGGCAAGCCTATCTCCGGCGTGGTGCGCACGCTACAGCGGGCAGGCTTTGTCTCCTTCGAGTCCGGCAATGATCATCTGGCAGAGATCGAGTTCGATCGCGCTAGTCAGGGCCAAAGCGCCGACTTCCGGCCATTACTACCGCTGCGCTTTCGCTGGTAAGAAGAGCGAAACCGAACTCGACTCAAGAGCGTTCACCGCGGCCACAGAAGGTAGCTGAATGTCTTCGCCCGGCAAGTCATAGCCACAGCAGTATCGCGGCGAGGGTCAGCATTGCTAGGTAGCTCGCCGCTGTCTTATTGTAGCGGGTAAGCCTTCCGCCTCGACGTGCACATTGGCGCCAAAGCCGCCCCGGCTCCTGCCCAAGGCCTGCTTGTTCTGCCCCCTTTTGCCCCGGCAGCGTTGTGATGTGCTCGCACGTCGGTACTGTCGAGGAAGTGAACCTCCCACTCCACCTGTCCGGAATGATCCTTCTATCTTTCGCTTGGTGTTCCTCCGTAGAACGTCACTGGCCTGATCCAGCGCTGAACCACTTATGATCGCAGCCGTCATGGCTGCCGCACTGAGCAGGTTGATACCACGCCTTTGCGGTTATCCAACATATTTACAAAATAAGTCAAATAAATTATTGACATATTTGAATAATCTGCTATCTTGGTGTTGTTGCTGGAAAGGTGGGTGAGGAGAGCCTGCCAGCGGTCGGAGGCGCGAGGCCACGACCGCGAGAGAACGAGAAGGGAGTGGTTATGGTTAGAGCTGTCGCTTCGGTGTTCGGGGCGTCCTTCCTGGCAGTAGGGACCCTCGGCTTTGTGTTGAACCCTACGGGGGGTGAGCTGCTCGGCATCTTCGCCGTGAACGTGCTCCACAACCTGGTGCACTTGCTGTTCGGCATATTTGGGATCACTGCCGCCTACGTGGGGTGGTCGAGGACCTACTTGCAGGGTGTGGGCGTCATCTACCTGCTGTTGACCGTTCTGGGCTTCGTCCCCGGCCTCTACTTCGGGGAGGATCTGCTGCTCGGTTTGGTCCACATAAATTTGGCGGACAATTTCTTGCATCTGGTGCTCGGGGGGATTGCGGCTTACTTCGGCTTTGCTCCCCAGTACGGCGGGCAAGTGTCCAGGACGGCCTGAGGGGGTTTGCGGTTATGGAGCCGTTCTCAGGAAACCCCCGCATCCTCTCGGCGGCCACGGCCGTCCCGACCCATCGGGTGGGGCAGCGGGAGATCAAGGAGTTCGCCCGCAATCTCTTCGCAGCTACGTTCCGGGACCTGGAACGGCTCCTCCCTATCTTCGATAACGGCCAGATTGGGGCGCGCCACTGCTGCCAGCCGCTGGAGTGGTACGGGCGGGAGTACTCGTTCCCCGAGCGGAACGCGTTGTATATAGAGCACGCCCTGGAGCTCTCGGAGAAGGCTGCCCGCCGCTGCTTGGATCGGGCAGGGGTGGAGCCTGAGGATGTCAGGGCGCTCTTTTTCGTCTCCACCACTGGCATCTCGACACCAAGCCTCGACGCGAAGCTGCTCTTCAGAATGGGGCTGAGCCCCAACCTCAGGCGCATTCCCATTTGGGGATTGGGCTGCGCGGGCGGCGCCGCAGGGTTGGCCCGGGCAGCCGACCACGCCCGCGCTAATCCGGAGGAGCTGGTGCTGGTGGTTGCAGTGGAGCTGTGCAGCCTTACCTTTCAGGCCGGCGACGCCTCCAAGAGCAACCTGGTCGCGGCGAGCCTCTTCGCCGACGGGGCAGCCGCGGTACTTCTTGGCACGGGAGCCGAGGGGCCGGAAGTGCTGGGGAGCCACAGCACGACCTGGCCGAACACTGAAGACGTCATGGGTTGGGACCTGATCGAGACGGGCCTCAAGGTCCGCTTCGCCAAGAGCGTGCCTCAGATAGTCCGCACGCGGACGCGGGCGACCATAGAAGAGGCCTGCGAGAGACACGGTCTGGCCCCCAAAGACCTCCGACACCTTGTCGTGCATCCTGGCGGGGCGAAAGTTCTCGAAGCCTACGAGCAGGCACTCGGGCTCGAGCCGGGTACCCTCGACCTTCCCAGGGAGGTTCTGCAGGAGTACGGCAACATGTCTAGCGCATCGGTCCTCTTCGTCCTAGAACGGTTCTTGGAGGATTACCCCGCGCGAAGCGGAGAATACGGAAGCATCTCGGCTTTGGGCCCAGGTTTCTCGGCCGAGCATGTTTTGTTCCGATGCTAGAGGCGCTATTCGTAGGGTGTAGTGACGGCTTTAACGACCGAAAGAGGAGATGTGAGTTGTGGAATCTCTTATGTCTTTGGCCGCCTTCGTCTTGCTCATCGCGCTTCAGCGGCTGCTAAAGCTGCGCCTTTCCCGCCGCCACGAACTTGTCCTGAAAGCCAGGAGAGCCTACGAATGCGGGGAGGGGCATTATCCGGCTATCGTCGGGTTGCACGCCGCGTGGCTGGTCTCCATGCTCGTCGAGGGGTACTTGCGAGGACCGGAGCTATCTACCTTGTGGCCGCTCTGGGCGTCCCTCTTCTTGGGGGGACAGGCGCTCCGTTACTGCGCCATCCTGAGCCTCGGCGAACGTTGGACCACTAGGGTTATGGTTCTGCCCGGAGTCCCCCTCGTTGCGAGCGGACCCTACAAGCACGTTTGGCACGCCAACTACTTGGCCGTTGCCCTGGAGATCCTGGCCGCCCCGATGGTGTTCGGAGCTCTTTTCACGGCGCTATCGTTTACCTTGCTGAACGCCGGCGTGATGGTGGTGCGCCTCCGGTCCGAGGAAGGGGCGCTACGAGGGGTAGAAGGACCGTGCTAGGTTCCGTAGTAAGTGCTACTCAAAAGGAGGCAGCGCCTTCCGTAAGCTTCCCCGCTGCCCCAGCACGAGACGAAGATGAGGCGCGTTCCATATCCCCTCAGCAAACCGACTGCTGCATCGTGGGCGGCGGGCCGGCAGGGCTGGTCCTAGGCCTCCTCCTGGCGCGGGCGGGCGTGTCCGTAACGCTGCTCGAGGCGCATAGGGACTTCGAGCGTGAATTCCGCGGAAACACCATCAACCCCTCTGTCCTGGAGATAATGGAGGAGTTGGGTTTGGTGGACCGTCTGCTCGAGCTTCGCCACGTCAAGGTTCCCCGGTTTACCTTACGGTCCGCCGACGACTCCATCGATTTCGCCGATTTTCGTCGCTTGAAGACGCGCTACCCGTACATACTCATGCTCCCTCAGGCTCGCTTTCTGGGATTCGTCGCCGCCGAGGCGCGCAAGTATCCTGGCTTTCGTCTAGTGATGGGTGCGCGGGTGAAGGAACTCATAGAAGAGGACGGCGTGGTCCGGGGGGTCCACTACCGGACCTCAGAGGGCCTTCGCAAGGTACGCGCCCGGCTCACGATCGGGGCCGATGGCCGTTTCTCTCAGGTCCGGCGGCTGGCCGATTTACAGCGGGTCGAGGGTTCATCGCCTATGGACGTCTTCTGGTTCAACCTGCCGCGAAAGCCGGATGATCCAGAGTGCGCCGGTGCGATCTTTCGCTTCGGCCTCGGTAGCCTGCTGGTGCTGATGGACCACTTCGATCACTGGCAGGTCGGCTATATCATAGAGAAGGGCAGCTATGGGCAGCTCCGCGCCACCGGCCTGCCGGCCCTGCGTCGGTCCGTCGCCGAACTGGCGCCGGAGCTCGCCGACCGCGTGGGACACTTGCAGGATTGGAAGCAGGGCTCGCTGCTCTCGGTGGAGTCGGATCGCCTGAGGCGCTGGTACCGTCCGGGGCTGCTCCTCATCGGAGACGCCGCCCACGTAATGTCTCCGGTCGGTGGCGTCGGGATCAACTACGCTATCCAGGACGCCGTCGTCGCGGCCAACGTGTTGGGCGGTCCGCTTAAGTCCGGGAGGCTGCAATCGCGGCACCTGGCGGCCGTACAGCGCCGGCGCGAGTGGTCGACGCGCCTGGTGCAGGGAGCGCAGAGCGTGGCACAACGATGGGTAGTCTCTGGGGCGCTCGGTGCAAGCGAGGTGTTTAAGCTACCCGTACTCCTCCGCCTCTTGTTGCGTACACCCTTCTTGCGCGACCTCTTCGCCTACTTGATCGCCTTCGGCGCCTGGCCGGTTCGTACGAGAGGCGAATCCGCAAGTGTGTCCTCTGGTTGGGAAAACTACAGTGCTAAAGAAATGAAGCGTATAGCAGACATAGGAGGTCTTGGCTGAAATGAATGAAGGAAAGATACTGGTCGCCGGAGCCTCAGGCAGGGTAGGCGGCGCGGCCGTCGAGGGGCTGCTCGAGGCCGGGTTCGAGGTGCGGGCGCTGGTGCGCCGGGCTGAGAAAGGAGAACGTCTACGGACCCTGGGCGCTGAGCTGGCCGTCGGGGACGTCACGGAGCCCCGCACCCTGGTGCCCGCCGCAGAGGGGTGCTCCGGAATACTGTCAGCCTTGGGCGCCGGGCCGGGACGAGGAGCATCCGAGGCGATCGAGTTCGAGGGCAACCTCAACCTGCTCTCGACGGCGCGCTCGGCGGGGGTCAGGCGTTTTGTGTACAGCTCAGCACTTCTGGCCGACCACCCGCTGGCCCAGAAGGTCGGGTCGCTCCGGGAGAAGGCCCGCTTCGAGAGGGAGCTGCTCACCACGGAGGACGTTTCTTCGACCATCCTGCGCCCGGCGATATTTATGGAGACCCTCCACATGATGCTCCGAGACTCGGTCGCGTTCGTCCCCGGTCGCCAACGACAGCCCGTCTCCTGGATCGCTGCCCGCGACATAGCCCGGGCGGCGGTGCAAGCCTTTAAGAGGGACATCACCGGTCGCCATGAGATCTCCGGCCCGGACACCACGACCTTTGACGGAGCCTTCGAGCGCCTCGGAAGGGGCCGAGGGAGGCGAATACGGACTCTACACTTGCCACTGATCGCTATGAGCGTCCCCGGACGGCTCGTCCCCTACGTCCGGGAGCTGGCGCACATGATGGCCTTCTTCGATGTCGTGGGCTATGCGGCAGACCCTTCGACACTGCGGGACACGTTCGGGGTGCGCGCTCTCACTATAGCGGAGTGGGCCGGTAGAACCTGATGAGCGGCAAGGTAGATAAGAAACTAGGAATCTCACGCGAGGTCAGGAAGCGTTGAGTAGGAACGAGGTGCAGAAGATGACCCTGGAAGACAGCCGCGTGGTGGTGCGTACGGGGAGCACTCTGCGTACCGACGTCACGGCGAACGGTTATACGCTCGTGGCCGACGAACCAGTGCGTGTGGGGGGTTCTGACTCCGGGCCCACACCCTACGACTACCTGCTGGTCGCGCTCGGGTCGTGCACAGCGATGACCCTTCGCATATACCCCGACCGCAAAGGATGGCCGTTAGAGTCTTTGACGGTCCGACTGAGTCATCAGAAGGACCGCGCCGGGGACCGCGAGGCGAAAGATCGGAAGGTCGACCGCATTAATCGCGAGCTTGAGCTGACGGGCCCGTTGGAAGAGATGCAGCGCGGGCGACTCTTGGAGATCGCCGATCTGTGCCCCGTCCACCGGACGCTGGAGTCTGGGG
>JALZEL010000005.1 GCA_030862075.1 Actinomycetota bacterium
CGGCGCCGACGAAGTAGATCATCTCCGTCGCACTCGGGAGGAGGGAGACGACGCGCAAGCTGCCGGTCAAAGCACCACTCCCTCAGAACTGCTGCTTGCGGAGGTCGCGCAGGAGGCTCGCCTGGCCTATGTCGTCTATGGTGAGCATGCCGACGAGCTCGCCGCTTTTGGTTACGGGGATGGCCCTGAGGCCGCTCTCCTGCAGGACGCGGTAGCCGTCCATGAAGAGGTCGGCGTCCGGGGAGATCGTCGGGACGTCCGGCTTCATCAGGTCGCGGACGCTCGCGTACCGGTCTGGGGAGTGTGCGGCGGAGAGTATCTCGTTGCGCGTGATGATGCCGACGAGCTTGCCGTCTTCGTCGACCACAGGAAAGTCTTCCTGATAGCCGTGAATGACGGAGTCGAGGACCTGCCCGAAGTTGTGGTACGGCGTGATGGTCTCGGTGCGGGGCTTAGTGCCCATCACGTCCGAGACCGCGAGGCCCTGCATAAGTTCGCGTTGGCGTACCATCTGGGCCTCCCCGCTCGCCCCGAAGAAGATGAAGACGGCGATGAGGATGAGGAAGGGGTTGCTCAAGAACCCGAGGACAAAGAAGCCGATAGCGAAGAGTTGGCCGATAGAGGAGGAGATGTCCGTCGCCCTGACGGGCCCGAGACGGGTTGCGAGCAGGCCGCGTAACACCCTTCCCCCGTCCATCGGGAAGGCCGGTATGAGGTTGAAGACCGCGAGGGCGACGTTGATGTAGCCCAGGTAGACGATCACCTCCCCGACCGAGCCCACGCCCCCGAGCAGATCGGGCGGGGCGAACAGATTGGCCCCGAGCAAGGAGGCCACGGCGAAGAAGATGGGGGCGAGAACCACATTCACCAGAGGCCCCGCGATGGCTATCTTTACCTCGTCGGCAGGCTTGTCGGGCAGGGACTTCAAGCGTGCGAGCCCACCTATGGGGAGGAGGGTTATGTCCGGAACCTCCAGTCCCAGACGCTGGGCCACGAGGGAGTGGCCGAACTCGTGCAAGAGGACGCAGAAGAAAAGCGCGACCACCACGAGGGCGGTGACGAGCGCTACCAAGGGGCTCTGCGTGTTCTGGAAGCCCAGGAAGGCGAAGAAGACCAGGAGCAGGAAGAAGGTCCAGTGGACCTTAACGTCTATGCCGAACGCCCGCCCTATCTTGAAGGAGCCGCCCATACGATAAGAGTGTACCTTACCCTGGGCCACGAGTTGTAACTACGTTTCCTCAGCGGTCTCCGCCGAAAGCCCCTGCTAGAATCCCCGGCATGGAGAAGAGCCTGTCCAGCCACAAGCTCGTCACGGACGCCTCCGACCTCACCGGCATTGCGGAGAGCCTGAAAAGCACCGAGGCCGTGGGCGTAGACATCGAGACCACGGGCCTCTCGCCCCGGGACGGCCAGGTGCGCCTCCTGCAGCTCGCGACGCCGGACGAGACCTTCATCGTAGACGTGTTCGAGATCCGGGATCTCGCACCCCTGAAGGAGGTCCTGGAAAGCGGGCCGGTGAAGGCGTTGCACAACGGGAAATTCGATTACCAATTCTTAAAGGCTGAGCATGGCATCTCGCTCTCCCCCATCTTCGACACCATGCTCGCCGCGCAGCTTCTGGCCGGCGGCGACCAGAGACCGTCCTTCGCGCTGGAGGCGGTGGCCAAGCGGTACGCGGACCTAGAGCTGGACAAGACGGCTCGTGGTGAGGACTGGTCCGGGGGGCTCTCGGAGACTCAGATCGAGTACGCTGCCCGCGACGCCGCCGTCCTGTTGCCCCTGCGCGAGAGTTTGCAGGAGAAACTCGAGGAGGAGAAGCTCGTCCGCGTCTCGGAGATAGAGTTTCGGGCGGTGGCGGCGATAGTAGAGATGGAGCTTAAGGGGATCAAGCTCGACGTGGTGCGTTGGAAGGAGCTCGAAAAAACCGTGCGCCAGCGGCGGGACGAGGCGGCCTTGAGGCTCGAGTCCTTTTTCCCGGAGCCGGAAGGGGTTTTGCCCCTGGAAGGCTTAGGTCCCAGGCTAAACCTGAATAGTCCGAAGCAGATCACGGACGCCTTCCGCTCGATAGGCGTGGAGCTCCCGGACACGAAGGTGTGGACGCTCCTGAAGATAGAGCATCCCGCCGCCGGGGCACTCCTGGAGTATCGCGAGCTGCAGAAGAAGCTCGGCACGTACCTGGAGACCTACCCGAACTTCATCCACGAAAAGACCGGGCGCATCCACGCCAACTTCCTGCAGTGCCGGGTCCCGACCGGGCGCCTGGCCTGCACTAGCCCGAATATCCAGCAGATACCGCACGAGGAGGAGTTCAGGCGGTGCTTCGTCGCCGAAGCGGGTAACGTGCTCGTGATTGCGGACTACTCCCAGATAGAGCTCAGGATCCTGGCCGAGGTCTCAGAAGATCCTGCCTTCGTCGAGGCCTTCCAAAGGGGAGACGACCTCCACCTGGTAACGGCGGCGACGATGTACGGCGTGCCGATGGAAGGGGTCACCAGGGAGCAGCGCTCGGCGGCCAAGAGGATCAACTTCGGCCTGATGTACGGCCGGGGGGCCAGAAGCCTCTCAGCCCAGCTCGGCACAGACGAGGAGCGTGGCCGGGAGCTGATAGACGAGTACTTCGCCAACTACCCGAAGGTGCAGCGCTTCCTGCAGAAGACGGCCAACCGGGCGATACGTGACCGCACCTTGAGGACGCTAGCCGGGAGGGTCAGGAAGTTCGGCGACGCTCCGGTCTCCGACGACCGAGGTGCGACGCGCCGGGAGGCGATGAACTACCCTATTCAAGGGACCTCCGCAGACATCGCCAAGCTGGCGCTCGGTTACGTGCGCGAGGAGCTGGAGGGGCTCGACGCCCAGCTCATCAACTGCATCCACGACGAGTTTGTCGTCGAGTGCGCCGAAGAGGTGGCCGAAGAGGTCGCAGAGCACACCAGGCGGGCCATGAACCAGGCGGGCGAGGAGATCCTGGAGAAAGTCCCGACGGAGGTCGAGGTGGCGACCTCGCGCGAGTGGAGGAAGTAGCCGAATCTATCTCTACGACGCCGGTTTTTTCGTGGGCGCGTACAGCCGTACGCCAAGGGGTAGCAAGAAGAGACCGACCGCGGCGTAGAGGGCGGCGACCCATCCCAAGGAGGCCAGGGAGCCGTAGCCTATGGTGAGGGCACCGATGCCCGCGCCTATGCCCTGGCCTAGGTAAATTGCGGAGGCGTTCAAGGAGAGGACGATGTTCTGGGTGCGGGGGGCCAGCTCGATCAGGCGGTACTGCTGGAACGGCGTCAGGGCCCACCCGGCGACGCTCCACACGACCAACGCCGTTCCCGCTCCGACGACCGCGAGCAGGGTGCCGGCGAGCGGCGCCAAGAGCGAGAAAGCGAGCAGGGAGAGCGTGAGGACAACAAATATCCCCGCCACGCTCCGCCCATATCCC
Organism: Actinomycetota bacterium; assembly: GCA_030862075.1. GTDB lineage: Bacteria > Actinomycetota > Rubrobacteria > Rubrobacterales > Rubrobacteraceae > Rubrobacter_F. Next base: position 3,428 of record JALZEL010000005.1, read on the forward strand.
CAGCGGTCTGCGCCGTAGCCTCCCAGGGCGTTGCCCACCACGGCGGCGACGCCGAAGACCAGGAGCATTACGCTTATGCCTCTTCCCCCGAAGCTCGTAAGCTCTCCCAAAAGTGGCCCCACGTACGTGAACACGACGAAACCGGCCCCGAGTCCGATGGCAGTGAGGCTCAAAGTAACGACCACGACGGGTTGCTCAGCGGCGCGTACCCGCTCCCGCAAGCCCACAGGCGGCGGATTCTCGACGACGGGCAAGAGTGCCCTTATGCCAAGCACCGCGACGGCGCCCAAAACGCCCACGAGGACGAAGGCCGCTCGCCAGCCGAACCTATCGCCGACCAGCGTTCCCAGAGGTATGCCGAAGGCGAAGGCTATGGTCAGGCCGCCGGTGACGGTGGCGAGCGCCTTGCCGCGTCTTCCCGACGGGGCAAGGCTCGCGGCGACGGCAGCAGAGGTCGGCGTGAAGAGCGCCGCCCCGCACGCGGCGACGACCCTGGAGACCATCAGCGGCCCGTAGGACGGTATCGCGAGGGCGGCCACATTCGCCAGGGAGAACACGACCAGGGAGGCGACGAGCAGCCGCCGGCGCGGCACGTCGCTCGTGACCGTCGCCAGAACCGGAGCGCCGACAGCGTATACGATGGCGTACGCTGAGATCAACTGCCCCGCCGTCCCCACCGAGACCGAGAGATCCCTGGCAACCCCCTCGAGCAGCCCCGCGAACACGAAGCTCCCCGTTCCGACGGCGAAGTTCCCCAAGGCCAGCATCAGTAGGCGTAGGTCCAAGGCTCACCGGCTCCCCGTGGTTGCTCCTAAAATCGTCGACCGACGGAAACAATAGCACGGGCCGTACTCACGCGGCGAGGACCTGAAGGCACGCTTCCCAGGCTTGCCGGAGGCGATCCCGAAAGCGTCTAACCCCTACAAGTCCGCTGGAGAGCACGGCTCGGGCCGTTCTACTCACATCCTTGGCTCCCATGGTGCCATAATGGACCCGTTGGCTTGGAGCAGAAAGGAGGCTAGTATGACCGACGAAGTGCGCGGCGTGGGCGGCGAGAAGCCGGACCCCGAAGCCCGGGGAGACGCCGAGGCCATGAACTGGGCCTGCACCGTCTGCGGCTACCGCGTCGAGGGCGAACTCCCGGAGAAGTGTCCCGACTGCGGCGCTGACAGGGAAAACTTCGACCACGTGCCCGTGCCTGGGTACTGATCCGCCGAAAACGGCGGTATCCACCGCCACGAAAAAGCCCGGTCCCTCAGAGGGACCGGGCTCGTGACGCTGCGCTATTACGAACGCTTTAGGCCAAGCCCTCGGCCTCGTACTCCCGCAAGAAGCCCTCGAAGAGCCTGCGGTGGCCCTGCTCGTCGCGCAGGATGTCTATGACCATATCCTGCGTCACCGGGTCCGTCTCCTCGGTGGCCTCCACGATACGCGTGTAGAGCTCTATCGCCTTCGTCTCGGCGTCTATCACGCCCCGGATCACGTGCACCACGTCGGTTTGATGCTCGGGGGGCTGCAGGAGCGTCTGCTCGGCCTTGAAGTCCGTCGAGCTCGGCACCACCCCGTAGAGCTCCTTTATCCTGGAAGCGAACTGCTGGGCGTGCATGAGCTCCTCCTGGATATCCTCCTCCAGGGCCTCCTTGATCTCCTGGGCCCTCACCCCGTCAGGGTTGGTGGAGTTGGTGACGTAGTTGATCACCGTCTCCAGCTCCGCGAAGTAGGCCTGCTTGAGGAGCCCTATTATCTCTTCGCGTTTCTGGGCCATCTCCTCCGAGAGGATGCCTTCGCCACCGCGTCCGGTCTGCATATTCTGTACCTCCTTGAGGTCTTCGTTAACGCTCACACCGAGCTTATATTACACCCAAGGCCGGAGGTCTATAACCGCCGATTCCGAATATCTCGTGCCTAAGGTTCCGGCTGTCCGCGGCCATTATCGCAGCCGTTCCCCGAACGGGGCGCCGTCTCGCTGACCCGGAACTGGTCCACGAACTGCCGGAGGCGGGGATCGTCAGCGCCTTCGAGTTCGAGTTGGTTTCTCCAGGCGGTGGCGATCACGGGCGCCCTAAGGCCCTGATACGGGCTGACCAGCACGTAACCCTCCCGTGCCAGATCTCGCAGGGTGTTGACCTGATCCTCCGGCAGGTCCGGCCGGTAGGTGATCCAGACGGCCCCGTGATCCATGGAGTGGACCGCGGCCTCGTTCTCGACAGAGGAGCTGTAGAAGCCGCAGTTCAGCCAGTAGGGGGCGTGATCCCCGTTGGTCGGAGGGTCTTGGTCGTAGGTTATCGAACCTTGGACGTTCCCGTTGGTGGTCGCCGGGAACGTCTCTACCCCTTCGGGCGGGTTCTCCGGCGGCGCCTGGGCTGGATCTTCTTCCCTACCCGAGGCCGGCATTGCCGTGTCCTCCTTCTCGCTGACCGTTGCCTCCGACGGGGTGAGCGCGACCTCCTCCGTCGTCTCCCCGGTCGAAACCCCGCCGGAGGTCTCCTCCGATGACTCCGCCTCCACGCTACCCCCGGACGTACCACCGCCACAGGCTGTGAGGAGCACGAGCGCCGCGAGCACGAGCAAAGTCACCAAGGCCACCCTCCAGGACCGCGCGAACAACGGAAGGCCGTCGTGGCGGTTGCTTCTAAACTCCAAGAGGTACCTCCTTGCCCTGAAATTTTTTGCGAGGCGACGATCTAGAGGCCGCATTCGTTTGCGAGGCGCTTGGATGTGCCACGGTCCTCGATTATATGGCCCGTACAACCAGGAGCTTGTGTTGCGGCAACATTTTGTCGCTCGGCGGGGTCGCAGCCCACGCGCGTTGATCCGGTCTTGTACGATCGTTGGGTGATCTACGCCACCCAACCCCACTCATCCTATTAATAAGTTAGTTCGTATATCATGATCGGAGCGTGTTCTTCGATTGCTCGGAGAGAAAATTGGGAGGCAGCTCTAGAGGAAAGAGAAGGGGCCGGCCTGGTGGCTATTCGCGAGCCTCGTGTTGTTCGCGCTGCTCGTCTTCGGCGCGAGCTCTTGCGGTGGTACGGCTAGAGAGCAGAGCGTGCAAGAGAGCGCCGAAGACGAGCCGCAAGCCGGGGAGGACGAAGAGCAAGCCGGAGCGGACCTCGAGCACCCGAGCCTGGGGAGCGAGGACGCGCCGGTCGTCCTGATCGAGTACGCGGACTACCAGTGAGGGTTCTGCGGTAAGTTCGCCCGTGAGGTGGAACCGGAGCTGGTGGAGAGATACGTCGAGAACGGGACGTTGCGGTACGAGTGGCGAGACTTCGCCTACTTGGGGCAGGAATCCGTGAACGCGGCGCTGGCCGCGAGGGCAGCCCAGGAGCAGGGCAGGTTCTGGGAGTACCACGACGTGCTCTACGAGAACCAGGGATCGGTCAACAGCGGGGCATTCTCGGACGAGGCGCTCGTCGGCTTCGCCGAGGAGGTCGGGCTCGACACCGAACAGTTCGAGGCCGCACTCACCTCCGGCAGCTACGAATCGGTCGTGCAGAGCGACCTCAGGGAGGCCCAGAACGCGGGTATTCAGGGTACTCCGAGCTTCACGATCAACGGTCAGCGGCTCGTGGGGCCGCAACCTCTGGAGGTCTTCGAGCAGGTGATAGAAGCGGAGCTAGCAAAGGCCGGAGGCTAGGCCGAAGGTGATCGAGGTCTCTTATCTCGCGGCGTTCCTCGGCGGGATGCTCTCGCTTCTTAGCCCTTGCAGCGCCTTGCTCTTGCCGGCCTTCTTCGCCTATGCCTTTCAATCCCGCAAGGGTCTCCTTGCGAAGACCGCCATCTTCTACGTCGGACTCGCCACGACGCTCGTGCCCTTGGGGATGGGCCTCTCGGCGGTGAGCAGGCTCTTCTACGGGCAGCGGAGCACCCTGATCCTGGTCGCCGGCGCCCTCATAATCGCTTTGGGGGTGCTCCAACTCCTGGGAGGGGGCTTCAACCTGCCGGGCCCCTTCTCCCGCCTGCGGGGGAAGGTCCGGGGAGAATCTACCGGGGCGACCTTTGCCTTGGGCGCCGTCTACGGGTTCGCGGGCTTCTGCTCCGGGCCCATCCTCGGCGCGGTGCTCACCGTCGCCGCCGCCTCCGGACAGGTGCTGCGGGGAGCGGGGCTGCTCGCGATCTACGCTCTGGGGATGACCGTCCCCCTCTTCCTCATGGCCGCACTCTGGGACCGCCTGGACCTCGGGCGCCGCTCCTGGCTTAGGGGCCGGGAACTTCGTCTAGGCCGCCTGCGACTTCACACCACGAACCTCATCTCGGGGGCCATGTTCGTCCTGCTCGGTACGATCTTCATAGCCTACGAGGGGACCTCCGCCCTCTCCGGCCTCTACGAGGAGAACGGGGCCGTGGACCTGGCCTACGCCGCCGAGCTGTGGGCCAACTCCCTCGCAAGGAGCATCCTCGATGCCCTCGTACTCGCGGCGGCGCTCGCCGTAGCCCTCTCCCTGGCGGCCGCGGCCTACGCACGACGCCGGCGCAAGCCGCGCGACACCCCCTACAACAGCGGTGAGGAAGCCAAAGGGAGACAACCGGACAGAGCTAACCGCTAGGGCGAACCCGAAGCCGCCCTTGACGTTGGACAGTTTATGTGCAAAATGCATATAGTAGATCGGACTGGAAGTCTTCGGGGTACGATCTCCCGCTGCTCTCTCGAGGAGTACCCTGCCCCGAAACGCGAGAAAGGCAGGCTTTATCGTGGCACAGGGAAGGGTCAAGTGGTACAGCGCCAACCTCGGCTACGGCTTTATCGCTCCGGACGGCGAAGGCGAGGACATCCTCGTGGCGCACGAGGATGTAGCGGGCAACGGGTTCGAGAACCTTGAGAACGGCGCCAGGGTGACCTACGAGCCGGTCCAGGGCAGGGAGGGCATGGAAGCAAAGAACGTCTCGAGGTCTGCCTGATCGGGCCGCCAAAGTGTTTCCGGAGAGCGCGCTGTTCGCAGCCGGAGCATCCGAGCCGGTCGGAGGACGGGGCCGGATCCGGGAGAAAGGCGAGGTAATGCCCATGCCCGTGATGATCCACGACGCCAGCATTGACTACGATGTGCACGGCGACGGCCCGGCCTTGCTCTTGATCGGGGGCTTGGGTCTCGGGCGCTGGGGCTGGTTCAAGCAGATCCCTGCGCTCTCGCGCCACTTTCGCACCATCACGTTCGACGTTAGGGGCGAGCAGAACCCGTCGCACGGCGTCGCCGACCTGACCGCGGATGCGGTGGCGCTCCTCGACCACCTCAGCGTGAAGAAGGCCCACGTCTTGGGCACCTCTTTGGGAGGTTTCGTGGCCCAGGAGCTGGCGTTGGAACGACCGGACCTGGTGGAGCGGCTGGTACTGGTATGCACGAGCTACGGGGGCTTAGGCCTCGAGCCCATGTCTCCGCAGGCGCTCGGAAGGATGCTGGGGTGGGGCTCACTGAGCTCCGAGAGCGCGGTGCGCCGGGGCCTCGAGACGGCCACCTCCGACGCCTACCGTGCCGAACACCCCGAGGAGTTCGACCGGATCGCGCGTTGGCGCCTCGCCGATTCGCCGTCGCTGCCTGATTACTACCGGCAGGTGATGTCCGGCGCTCGATTCGACGCCTCCCGAGACGTGGGGAGAATTTCCTCCCCGACACTCGTGATCCACGGCGCGGACGACCGCTACGTGCCCGTCGCCAACGCCGCCGCCCTCGCGGAAGCCATCCCGGGCGCCAGGCTGCGCGTCCTCGGTGACGCCGGCCACCTGGTCTTCATAGAGCGGGCCGAAGATGTCAACGAAGAGATCGTTTCCTTCCTCGAGCCGCGAAATGAAGTCCCCGCGTTGGGGAAGCTCAAGGAGTGGACCCGGCGTCGGATTACCGACGGTTTGACGAGGAAGCTGCACGGACGGCTCTCCCGCTAAGATCGGGCAAAGCTAAGCCTCAACTAAGCCTTTAGGGGACCATGCATAAAGCATAAGCTACATCAGCTTGAACGAGGTTCACGTTGTGCTGGCCGCGCGGATGTGCGAACTTGTCTTGACCACGACCAAAGAAGGGCAAGAGGGGGTTCGTCGTATGCAGGATTCAGGGCACTCCGTCCCTTGTTCGGGACGCATCGTCCTCGAATGCGGGTGTGGGGAGAAGCTGGTCCTTCTCGGTCTCGAGGACGACTGGTACTCGGAGCGCACCGCCTTCGAATGCGAGTGCGGAGAGGAGCTCACCCTCGCCGATCGCGCCGACGAAGAAGCCCTCAGCGTCGAGGAGCTGTTAAACAGCCTCGAGGCTCCCCGGCGCTCGACGTAAGCGTCCCCGACAACGCCCGGAGGCGAGGAAGAAAAAGAAAGCCCGGAGCCTTAGAGGCTCCGGGCTTCGGTTGTCGCTACTGTTCCTGGGCTAGCAGGTGAAGGAGCTGCCGCAGCCGCAGCCGCCCGAGACGTTGGGGTTGTTGACGGCGAAGCCGGCGCCCATGAGGCCGTCCACATAGTCGAACTCGCTGCCCATGATGTACGGGACGCTCATGGCGTCGATGAGGACCTTGACGCCCTTGGTCTCGATGACCTCGTCGTCGTCGTTGATCTCGTCGTCGAAGTAGATTGAGTACTGGAAGCCGGAGCAGCCACCGGGCCTGACGCCGATGCGAAGGGCCAGATCCTCTTCGCCTTCCTGGGCCATGAGGGCCTTGACCTTCTCAGCCGCGTTGTCGGTTACGGATACGATGGTCGTCTTCTGGTCCATCAGCACCTCCAGGGAATGCTGTAGCTAGCCTGATCAGTAAAGAGAATTATTACACCGCCACCCGCGTAAATCAACGCGAACTTTTCGAGGCGGTCCCACTACCGCTCTCCACGGAATCTCTTTAGCCCCTCGATCCTACTGTGCAGGGCCTTCCAGAGCCGCACCTTGTGTGCCGCTAGGCGCCGCCGCGCCCTCAAGAAGAGCGAGGCCGGGTTGACGCCGCCCAAGGCGCGCTTCCACCGGGGGAGCCTCTCGTACTCGCGGAGGGCCCTGCGGTAAGCACACGACGCATTCGAGCGTGGCTCGTGAGACGCGTAGAGGCTCTCCGAGTAGGCCTGGGCGAACTCGCGGAACGGCCCCACCTCGATCCCGGCGGTCCCGGCGAGGAGCACCAACCGCTCGGTCGGGGTGAGGGCAGGCGAGTCCACGATGGTGTTTGCTCCGCTCAAGGGCAGCACGTCGCGTAGCCGACCCGCGAGGTCCCGATAGAGGTCCTCCGGCCGTCCGCGCGCGGTGAGCAGCCCCTTGAGGAGAGGCACGGCGGCAAGGAGGACGAGCACGAGGATCGCCGGGATCGCGTATCGGGGCCAGGCGGAAGACTCTTCGGCAGGCTTCACGCTCCCGGCCTCCACCGGGGTCCCTTCCGCTCCGGGAGCGGGCCCGGGGGCTTGCA
>JALZEL010000008.1 GCA_030862075.1 Actinomycetota bacterium
TAGCCAGCGCCTCGCCTTCGACGTCCTCGGAGATGATGAGCATCGGGCGGTTGCTCTGCATGACCTGGTTGAGGACCGGCAGGAGGTCCTGGACGTTGCCGATCTTCTGGTTGGCGATCAGGATGTACGGGTCGTCGAGGACGGCCTCCATCCGCTCCTGATCCGTGACGAAGTACGGGGAGAGGTAGCCCTTGTCGAACTGCATCCCCTCGGTGAACTCCAGCTCCATCCCGAAGGTCTGCGACTCCTCGACGTTCACCACGCCGTCCTTGCCAACGCTATCTATGGCCTCGGCGATGACGTCGCCGACCTCGTCCGAGCGGGCCGAGATGGCGCCGACGCGCGAGATCTCGTCCTTCCCGGAGATCTCCTTGGACTGAGCCCGGATCGCCTCAGCCGCGGCACCCACGGCCTTGTCGATGCCAGCCCTCAAGATGACCGGGTTCGCGCCCGCGGCCACGTTCTTGAGGCCCTCGCGCACGATGGTCTGGGCCAGCAGCGTCGCCGTGGTGGTCCCGTCGCCGGCCACGTCGTTGGTCTTGGTCGCGACCTCCTTGACGAGCTGCGCGCCCTGGTTCTCGAAGATGTCCTCCAGCTCGATCTCGCGAGCGATCGTTACGCCGTCGTTGGTGATGGTCGGCGAACCGAACTTCTTGTCCAACACCACGTACTGGCCCTTGGGCCCGAGCGTCACCTTGACCGCGTCGGCGAGCTTGTTCACGCCCGACTCCAGCGCCCGGCGCGCCTCGGTGTCGAACCTTAGCTCTTTATGCGCCACCTAGTACCTCCTCTGTTAGACTACGGCCTGAACTACGAACTTACCTCTTTTCGGCACTCTCTCGGAGAGAGTGCCGATGCCCAAAAGTATATTCCGAATAGGGTTACAATTCAAACCATATGAGCGTGTTTCGTCCCGAACGGTTGCCTAGTCTGAGCCGACTGCCGGAGGAGCTCGGTCGTGAGGGGCGCTTCTGCGAGAGGTGCGAGGCGCGGACCGAGCACATTCTGTACAGGGTTCCTAAGAAGGTAATTTTGCTCTACCTTAAGGATCACCCAGAGAATGTGCACGCCACGTGCATAAAGTGCGCCCGAGGCACCATCCTCACCGGCGAAGAACGTACCCGAGCGCTCTCACTGCTCAAGAAACCGGGCGAGCGTCGGGCGTGAACCCCACCGCGTCCGGGTTTATTCTCGGAAGGTCGATGAGTGATCTCCCCCCGAGTAGATAGCAGGCGCGCCGGATAGCACCAGGATGAAGTGAAAGAAACCGAAACATACGCCAAATAAGACCTCCGGGGAAGTGGTGTAAGAGGCCTCTTGCTTGTGGCGCCACCAAAGCAGCCCAGACGAAAGCACTACAAGCGAAGAGCCACCCGCTGAGCCGGTGGGTTTTTCTCCACGAGAGATAGCTGGAGAGCGTCCAGGGAGTTCGGAGGCCATTCTAGTGTTGGGTGCTCAGACGCTCCGGGCGTTGAGGTTCAGGTAGTCCGGGTAGGGGACGGCGTGCTCCGTCGCAGCGGCGGCCCCGATCATGGCGGCGTTGTCGGTGCAGAGCTCGGGTGGTGGGACGACGAGCTTGAGGCCGCGCCGGTCGCACTCTTCCTTTAGCCTCCGGCGCAGGGCGCCGTTGGCGGCGACGCCGCCGGCTACAACGAGGGCTGGGGCGTCGTAGAGCTTCGCCGCACGCAGGAGCTTGCGAGAGAGCGCCTCGACGACGGCGGCCTCATAGCCCGCAGCGAGATGCGGTAGCTCTCCCCCCGCTGTTCCCTCGTCGAGCGCCTTCAGCTTGTAGAGGAGGCTGGTCTTGAGGCCGGAGAAGCTGAAGTCGAGGTTATTCTTGTCCTTGAGGGCAACGGGGAAATCGTACCGCTCCGGGTCACCGCCCCGCGCGGCCTTCGAGATGGCCGGGCCACCCGGGAAACCCAGGCCCAGCATCCGGGCGCCCTTGTCGAGCGCCTCGCCGGCGGCGTCGTCGAGGGTCTGGCCGAGCAGACGCATCCCTCCGTCCTCCACGAAGTAGAGGGCGGTGTGGCCGCCGGAGGCGATGAGGGCGGCGAACGGCGGCTCGAGGGCCGGGTCGGCCAGGTAAGCGGCGGCGACGTGGCCTTCGAGGTGGTTCACGGGGACTAGGGGAACCTGTCGCGCAAAAGCGAGGCCCTTGGCGCCAGAGAGGCCGACGAGGAGCGCCCCGATCAGGCCCGGTCGCACCGTGACGGCGACGCGATCTACCTGGCCGAGATCAACGCCAGCGTCGGCGAGCGCCTTCTCCACGACGCCGTCGAGGCGCTCCAGGTGGGCGCGGGAGGCCACTTCGGGGACGACGCCGCCGTAGCGTTCGTGCTCGGTCTGAGTATGAACGACGTTGGAGAGCGCGTGACGGCCGTCGGGTTCTAGAACGGCGGCGCAGGTGTCGTCGCAGGACGTTTCGATGGCTAGGATCACGGTGTGTTTATAGCATCTCAGCCTGTCGGCTCTCGCTTCACGCTACTCTGCCCGCGCCACGTGAAAGCCAGGCAAAGCGGCTCACGCCGAGCCGAATCCGCGCGGCTATTACGTTCCCTGGTCCCCGCCGACCGGTTGACCACCTGAATTGCCGACACGCTATACTAGCTTCGTGCGCATCTTCTCGTTGTTCTTCGCCTTTATCGCGCTGGTCGTGCTAATGATGTTTTTGATCTACGTGAGCCGTGGCCCCGTGCATCCCGTGATCGCCGCCGGCCTCTTCGTTAGCTTCCTCGCCTGCCTGGCCCCGGCCCTCTTGCTCCTGAGACCCTTCGAAAGCCCGGAGGATCTCCGACGCCGCCGGGATAAGGCGCGCGAAGAACGCGAGAAGCATCGAGGTTCCGGCGATGCCCCTAGAGGTCCCGGGTCATGAGCAACGCATCCTCGTCCCCGTAGTAGCCGCGACGGACGCCAGTATCGACGAAACCCAAAGAGGCGTAGAGCGCGCGGGCCGCCAGGTTGCTCGGACGCACCTCAAGGTAGGCGCGTCTCGCATCGGCGGAAGCCGGGTCGTCGAGGGCGGCTTCGATGAGAGCCCGGGCGAACCCCTGCCGTCGCCGTTCCGGACGTACCGCGAGCGTCGTGACGTGCGCCTCGTCGGCGACGAGCTTGACACCTACATGGCCAAAGATGACGCCGTACTCTTCGAGGATCAGGTACAGGCCGAAAGGGCTGAATATCTCTTCACGCCAGACCGCCTCGCTCCACGGCCGTGGGAGGCTCTCCCGATCCGTCTTCATCACCGCCGGGAGATCCTCGACGCGCATCGGGCGCAAGAGCGGACCCGTCAAGCCCTGCTCCAGGGGTTGAGGTCCCTCCTCACCTCGGCGTCCGGCTCGCGGACGTACAGGGGAACGACCTCGCCAGCGGGCACGGGCGAGAGGTCCGCCGAGAGGACGTGCCCCGCCGCCGTTACCCGATGCAGCGGCGAGGCGTCGGGCGGGACGCGCCCCAGAGCCGAGAGCGCCTCCCTGTACCGCACCGCGCCGTCGCCAACGACGAGCGGCGAGTCTTCTGTCGTGGGCTCCGCGGGAAGCTGCTCCGGCTCTACGCACAGGATCCCCCCGCGCGTCCCGTCTTCTGCGAAGCGCTGGGCGAAGACCTGGCGACGTTTGGCGTCGAGCACGGCGATAACGTCCGGTTCCTCGGCGCTCGACAGGGCTGGGGCAGCAAGGGCGGCGAGCGTCGAATTTCTGGAGAGCGGAGCGCCGATCGCGAACGAGAGGGAACGCGCGCCGGCCAAGGCTATGCGGATGCCGGTGAAGGTGCCGGGACCGACCCCGACCAGGATGCGCTCCACCTCGCCCAGACTCGTTCCGGCGAGGCCGAGTGCGTCGTGGGCCGCCGGGAGCAGTGTCTCCGAAGCGCCGCGGGAGACGACGGAGACCTCCGCGATCACCTCCCGCCCGGCTCCCTCCTCGGCGCGGCCGACGGCGACCGTCACGGCGCCCGTCGAAGAGTCTAGGGCCAGGATCAACACGGAACTACGAGAGCCGCGCCGCCACCGGTCCCGAGAGCCGCACCCGGCGCGTGGTCGGCGAGCGGTGGAAGATCTCCACGACGCTCGGCTCCTCCAAGAGCCCGAGCGCCGGATCTGCCCATTCTATAAACGTCACGGCGCCGGACCGCAGGTACTCGTCGAGGTCCA
>JALZEL010000039.1 GCA_030862075.1 Actinomycetota bacterium
TAAGCCTGGGCTCCACGCCCACGGCCGCCTTCGCGGGAGAGGTAGAGGGGGTGACGGAGATTCGGCCGGGTACCTACATCTTCTATGACAGGATGCAGGCGCGGCTGGGGGCTTGCTCGCCTGAAGAGTGCGCCGCGACCGTTGTAGTGACCGTCGTTAGCCGGCCGGCCAAAGACCTAGCGATCATAGACGGTGGCAGCAAGACCTTCGCCACCGACGTGCCGCCAGACAGGGAACCCCTGAACCTCAAGGGGTTCGGGCAGGTCGTAGACCATCCGGATGCCGTTTTGGAGAGGCTGACGGAGGAGCACGGAATGCTTCGCATCCCGGGTGCCCATGACCTCCGAGTAGGGGAGACCATCAGGATAGTTCCCAATCACGTCTGTAGCACGGTAAACCTCCACGACGAGGTCTGCTTCGTGGACGAGTCCGGCGCTAGCGAGCGGGTTGTAGTCGCGGCTCGCGGAAAGCTGGAGTAGGAGGCGCGCGTGCTGGATCTGGCCGTAAAGAATGGACGGATCGTGGACGGAACCGGAAACCCCTGGTTCTACGGCGATGTGGGGATCAAGGACGGCGTCATAGCTGAGGTCGGGAGGGTGCAAGGGAGAAGCCAAGAGACCCTCGACGCAGGCGGCAGGGTGATCTCCCCGGGCTTTATAGACGGCCACACCCACTCGGACCTAATGATCCTCGACGAACCTCTCAGCGAGATCAAGCTCCAGCAAGGGGTCACTACCGAGGTGCTGGGGAACTGCGGGATGACGCCAGCTCCTTTCTCGAAGCCGAACCTGGACCTGCTCAGAAGCTACGTGGAACCGGTCCTGGGCCCTACGGAGCGGGATTGGTCGTGGGAGTCGGTTGAGCAATACGTGAACGGCCTGCGCGAGGTGGAGCCCTCGGAGAACGTCGCCACGTACGTCGGGCACGGTACGCTGCGAATAGCCGAGCTGGGTTTCGAGCACAGGCCGGCTTCGGTTGAGGAGCTGGGCCGGATGAAGGGCATGCTCGAGGAGAGCCTCCAGGCCGGGGCTATAGGTCTGTCTTTGGGGCTTATGTACGCGCCCGGCAACTACACCTCCAGAGAAGAACTGGTAGAGCTGTGCTCTGTCCTATCAGGGTACGATGGGCTGCTCGCCACCCACATTAGGGGAGAGGGCGACAGCCTGATCCCGTCCATAGAAGAGGTTGTCTGGATCGCCAGAGAGTGTGGGGTTCCACTCCAGATCAGCCACCTCAAAGCGGCCGGCAGCAGCAACTGGGGTAGCGTAACAGAAGCGATGGAGATCATAGAGGATGCCCGGTCCAAAGGACTCGACGTCACCTGCGACGTGTATCCGTACACTGCGGGGTCCACTACCATGACGTCGCTGCTCCCACCGTGGGCACTAGAGGGCGGGATCTCCCTAACCCTGGAGAGGCTAAGGGATCCGGACTCCCGGAAGAGAATCAAGGAAGAGCTGAGATATGAGCACGATGGCTGGGACAACCTCGTGGCTTCCACGGGGTGGGATAGCGTTTACGTCTCCTCCTTGAGTGTAGATCACGGCGGCGCGGCCCTGGAGGGCCACCATGTCGCCGAGATAAGCGAATCGAGAGGGGTAGACCCCGTGGACTGCATGATGGACCTGCTCTTGGAGCAGGACGGGGGGGTCTCCATCGTTTTCTTTCACATGGCCGAGGACGACGTGGACCAGGTAGTGAGGTGGGATCGGTCCCTGATCGCCTCCGACAGCCTCCACGATAGGGCCGCGAAGCCTCACCCTCGGCTCTACGGCACCTTCCCGCACGTCCTTGCCACGCACGTGCGGGAGAAGGGGCTGCTGACCCTCGAGGAGGCGGTCAGGAAGATGACCTCCTTCCCGGCCCGGAGGTTCAAGCTGGGCAAGCGCGGCATCCTCGCGCCAGGATACGCTGCGGACCTAGTAGTATTCGACCCAGATGAGATCTCGGACAGGGCCACCTACGACGAGCCCAAACGCTTCCCGGAGGGCATCTCGCGCGTTTTGGTCAACGGGGCTGTTGCGGTGGAGTCTGGGGTTCACCTGGGAGCGAGTGCTGGCAGAGTGATAGAGAGGAGTAGCTCTTGAGCGCTGCGAGAAACATTGGCGCAGAAGACCTGGGACAGGTAAGCTCGATAAGGCAGGTTGGAATAGCCCTATGCCTTTCTTCTAGCTCTTGGACGCCGGCGTGGCTGCCCTGATCTGGCTGACCATCGTACTCGGCTTTGCTGTCGGCAACGGTGCGATGTTTGCCACCCAGCTGGCCTTCTTCTCGGAGCTCTTCGGCACGAACGTCCGCTATAGTGGGGTTTCTCGGCTACCAGATGTCGGCCGTGTTCGCCGGTGGCCTCGCGCCATTCATAGCCACCGCATTGCTGGCGTGGGCAGGCAGCTAATGGCCGGTTGCCCTGCACATCATGGCGGTCTCTCTTATAAGCTTCGTCTCGGTCTACCTGGCTACGGAGACATTCCGAGGCGCGCTTACCGAAGAGCTCGCCCGGGAGCCAGGGGCAGAGATGGGCAGGGCCGGTCAGGCGACCTAGCCGGGAACACCTCGTCGTGAAGGAGGAATTTATGAGAAGGACTGTAACTGCTGGGAATGCTCCGGAACCAGCCGGCCCTTACTCTCACGCCGTTGTCGCCAACGGCTTCGTGTTCATCTCGGGGCAGGGGCCCGTAGACCCGGAGACGGGCACCATGCCCGACGCTTTCGCAGACCAGGTGCGCCAGACTTTTAGAAACGTTCGGACGATCCTGGAAGCCGCCGGTACGAGCCTCGATAACGTCGTAAAGGTTAACGCTTACGTGACGGACCTCACCCGATTTTCGGAGTTCAACGAAGTCTATGGAGAGTTCTTCCAACAAGACTCTCCGGCCCGCACCACTGTAGGCGCTTCTCTCCTCGGGTTCCTGGTAGAGGTCGATTGCGTAGCCACCCTCGAAGAAGCCGGGTAAGCCGCTGCGCGGCCCTAAAGAAGCTCCCGGGTGCCAGCGAAGCACGCTGATGGGAACTAGAGATCAGTACGGTAGATCTCACACAGAGATTAGAGATTGCCGGACCCAGTCCAGAGAGCGCAGTCGACAGAACCCGTAATGGTAGAAGTCGATGCGCTTTAGCCCGCGTTCGCGCGCAAGGTCTACCTTCGCAACGAGGTTATCGGCCGATCGACAGTCGGGAGGCATGGGACGAAGCATCAGACCGAGCCGGGAGGTGTCCGCGAGCAGGCGACTGTAAGCATCGAGATCGAAACCCAGCCGATCAGGGTCGGCAGCGTACCCAAGCGCCTCTATGCTGCCGCAAGTTTCCGCCAGGGCAGCAACATCGATGCCCATCTGCCAACCGATCGTGGGCGCAGCATCGCCCGTGGGATGCCCCGTCGCGAAGCCTTTCTCCGCGCCCGAGAGGTCCAGGAAGGTGACACTCGTGCCCGCGCCCGCGGCGGCCGAGGTATCGGCCGCGAGTGAGGTGACTGTCTCTACTTGCGCGTCAAGGTATCTCAACAGTTCTTCGCCCCCGATGGCTGCGAGGCCGTCCCGAGTCAGCTCTTCGGGCCCCCAGCTACTCTCACCGTCCGCAAGCCGGCGTTTGAGTTCATCGCGAACCGAGCGGTGGACCGTTTCGGCGTCGACCCCGGTCCGGCGGGCCGCCTCAAGGCAGTGGGTGCAGAAGCACACCCCGAGTAGGTGAATGCCTATGGTTCCCAGCTCCTCGAAGTAGCGCTCGTGGTGGTAGCCGTGCCTGAGACCGTGGAAGTGGAGCGACTCCGCGAAGATCGTGGAGACCTCGTAGCGCCCGATGTCCGACGCGAGCGCGCACGCGTAAGCCCGCACCTCGGGATTAGAGGGGCATAGATCGGTGAGGTACCGGTCCCCGAAGGCGTTCTGTGTGGCGCATGCAGAGTCTACGAAGCCGAGCCGGTCGTTGTGTAGGAAGACTGCCCATACGTTGACCAGCATTCCCCGTTCGCCAGCGGCCGCGCAAAGGTCGCCGAGGGGATCACTCGTGTGGGCAAGCTTGGCGACGCGAGGCTGGAGTTGCAGACCCTCATAGCGCGACTCGTCAGGCCGGAAAAAGATGGTGCCGCCCTCAAGGTAACGTACTTTATGGACGGGGTTGTGGGGAAAGAGGTCGCGGGCGTCGTGATAGGCTACCGCCATCGTCAGTCCGTCTACCCCTGCTCGCTCCTGGACGTTCCCGAGGACCGTATCGAGCCCCTCGTCGTAAAGGTCGGTGGCAAATGCGAGCATCGATGTCTCCATGGAGCAAGACTATATACCCGAAGGCAAGGCGATCAAGTGTGGAGACCCACTCGCGGCCGCTGCCAACGCCGAACTGATCTGGCACCCGCTACCGGGACAGGTGCGACCTCGCTCCGTAATCGTGCTTGGCATGTTCACCGTGATCGGATCCGGCGTTACAGGGTGCGGTCGTCGGACTCGTTAATAATCTCCCGCGCCATCTCCATGTTGCCGGCGGTCAGTCCTCCGTCGATTGGAAGCACGGTGCCCGAGATCCAGGCGGCCTCGTCTGATGCGAGAAAGAGGGCGGCTCCTGCCACGTCCTCCGGTTCGCCGATGCGGCCAAGCGGATACCACTTGGCGACGCGGTCGAAAACGTCGGGATCCTTCTGCCGCCGCTGCTCCCAGGCCGGTGTTCTTAGCGTGCCGGGAGCGATGGCGTTCACGCGCACGCCAAAAGGTCCGTAGCGCACCGCCAAGCTCCTGGTCAGATTAAGGATCCCGGCCTTGGCCGCGCTGTAGGCTTCGTTGCCGAAGTAGGCGAGAGCATTAACCGAGCTAATATTGAGGATGACCCCCGATCTGTTCTCTGTCATATCCCCAAGCACGGCCTGTGAACAGAGGAACGAGCCCTTCAGCGCGATTGCCACGTCTTCGTCCCAAGCCTCCTCGCTTACATCGAGGAAGTCTGCGTCGGTCGCCTTCGCGGCATTGTTGACGAGTATCTCCACCGATCCGAACGCTTCCCGAGCCGCCCCGACCATGGCTTCTACATCAGCTGCGTTAGTTACGTCCGTCGTTTGCGCCAGGGAGCTGCCGCCCGCTCCGGAGATCTCATCGGCTACCGTGGTCGCGCGCTGCTCCACCACATCCGCGAC
>JALZEL010000053.1 GCA_030862075.1 Actinomycetota bacterium
ACGAGAGGACCGGAGTGGACGTACCTCTGGTGTACCGGTTGTCCTGCCAAGGGCACCGCCGGGTAGCTATGTACGGAAGGGATAACCGCTGAAAGCATCTAAGCGGGAAGCTCGCCTCGAGATGAGATCTCCCATCCCCTAGAGGGAGTAAGACTCCTGGTAGACCACCAGGTTGATAGGCCACAGGTGTAAGTGCAGCGATGTATTCAGCCGAGTGGTACTAATAAGTCGAGGGCTTAATGGTTTAGTAGCGCTATGCAGTTTCCAAAGATCAGACGCCGCTAGCGCGGCCTTTACAATCGAATATAAGCCTTTTAGAAAGGGTGACGATGGCGGCGGGGATACACCTCTTCCCATTCCGAACAGAGAAGTTAAGCCCGCCAGCGCCGATGGTACTGCGAGGGAAACCTCGTGGGAGAGTAGGTCGTCGCCCATTTTTCTTTGCCCGAGGACAGCTGACTCGGGCGGTTGAGAGAAGGGAAGGAGACCGTCATGGCGAACAGTGATCTCGACCAGGAGTTCGTCGAGAGGCAGAGGGAGAGACTTGAGGAGTTGCGCACCGAGTTGGTGCAGATGGTGGAGGGGCTCGAGGAGGATCAGCAGTTTCGGGCTGAGGAGGAAGAGGACTTCACCCAGCATGACTCCGGGGACATGAGCAACTCCCTGTTCACCCGGGAGTTAGATGCTGGAGTCGAGCAGGTGGTAGAGAGGCGCCTCCGGAACGTGGATCGGGCCCTACAGAAGATAGATGAGGGAACCTACGGTATCTGCGACGCGACCGGAGAGCTTATCTCAAGGGGACGACTTGAGGCCGTACCCGAGGCACTCTACACTCTGGAAGCTCAGCAGCGTCAAGAGAGGCCTAGGGGGCAGCGCCGACAGATCTAGGCACCTCGGCGGTATAATCTATTCATGGACCCACTCTCTTACCGGGGCGAAGACGAGTCCCGGAAACAGGAACCGTTGTTCCGAAGCGACCTCGAGAATCGCCCGGAGGCGCCGAGCTACGAGCCGATAAGGCCGGAGGGCGGGCTGTGGAGCGCGGCGAAGAAGCTGTTGGCCCCGCTCGTGGCTGTTGGGTTGGTCTTGACGAAGTTCAAGTGGATCCTTCTCGCTTTGCTCAAGGTCAAGTTTGTCGGGACGGCGCTCTCGATGCTGTTGAGCATCGGGGCTTACGCTTTGCTGTTCCCGGTGTGGTTCGCGGTTGGGTTGGTGGTCTTGATCCTGGTGCACGAGATGGGCCACGTCCTTCAGCTCAGGCGGGAGGGCATCAAAGCATCTGCGCCGATGTTCATTCCGTTTCTCGGAGCGCTCGTCGCGATGAAGCAGATGCCGAAAAACGCTTTAGCCGAGGCGCGGGTGGGACTTGCCGGGCCCGTGTTGGGAACTTTGGGGGCTTTGGCGCCTTTGGGGATCTACGCCGCAACGGAGAACCCGCTTTTTCTCGGGCTGGCATACACCGGTTTCTTCCTCAACCTGTTCAACCTGGCGCCGGTGCTGCCACTCGATGGGGGAAGGGCGGTGGGAGCGCTGTCGCCGGCGTTCTGGTTCTTGGGCATCGGTTTGATGGTGGCGCTGGTGTTTCTGCAACCGAACTTCGTCGTCCTGCTCATCTTGTTCCTCGGCGGCACGGAGCTGTGGCGCCGATGGAAGATGCGCAACACGCCTGAGGGGCGGGCCTACAGTGAGATAGATCTCGGGTACCGAGTGATGGTGGGGATCGTGTACTTCGGGCTAATAGCCGTCCTCGCCCTGCTGATGGCGGTTACTTACGTCCCCGATCCGACACTTCTCCAATAGTAGTTTTGCGGATCATCCTCTACACCGGGAAGGGGGGCGTCGGGAAGACGAGCGTCGCGGCAGCGACGGCGCTCAAAGCGGCACGCTCCGGCAAGAAGGTGCTGGTGATGAGCACCGATCCCGCGCACTCGCTATCGGATGCTTTCGACGAGGAGGTCGGGGCGGAGCCGAAGGAGATGGCGACGGGGCTCTTCGCTCAGGAGATGGACCACGGGCTCATGCTCGAAGAGTACTGGGCGGAGATCCAGGAGTACATGACGACCTTCTTCGAGTGGCAGGGAGCCGATTCCCTTATGGCCGAGGAGTTGACGATGTTGCCGGGGATCGACGAGCTCTTCGGGCTTTTGATGGTGCGGCGCCACCACGAAGAAGCCTTTTACGACGCCCTGATCCTGGACGCGGCGCCGACGGGGGAGACCTTGAAGCTCTTGAGCCTACCGGACCAGATGAGCTGGTACGTCGAGAAGGTCTTCCCCGTGCAGAGGCGGGTGGCGAGCGTCGTGCGGCCGTTCGCGCGCCGGGCGAGGCTGAGCGCGCTGCCGCCTCTCCCTGAGGACAGCTTTTTCGGTGCGCTGCAGCGGTTCTACGAGATGGTCATTGGCGTTGCGGACATCTTAACCAACGCCGAGAGGACGTCGGTCAGGCTCGTCGTGAACGCGGAGAAGATGGTAATCGCCGAGGCCCGGCGCGCCTACACGTACCTGAACCTCTACGACTACGCAGTGGACGCCGTCGTCGTGAACCGGTTGCTCCCCGATTCGGTCTCGGACCCTTACTTCGAGAAGTGGCGAGAGGCGCAAGAGAGGCACATGAGGACGATAGAAAGCTCTTTCTCGCCGATCCCGATCTTTAAGGCGCCGCTCTTTGATCGGGAGATGTACGGTCTGGAGGCCCTGGAGGCTCTAGCGGAGGAAGTGTTCGATGAGGAGGAGCCCTTATCCTCGTTCTTCCAGGGGACGGCACACGAGATCGCGAAGAGCAATGGCGGGTACGAGGTGGTCTTGAACCTGCCACTGGCGGAGAAGGAGAGCGTAGATCTCTCGAAGAGGGGGGCGGAGCTCTTGGTGCGGGTCGGGGGCTACAAGCGGAACGTACTGTTGCCGGACTCGATGGCGCGCCTCAAGGCGACGGGCGCGAAGATCGAAGGTGCCAAGCTGAGGGTGAGGTTGAGCGATGGCGAAGCGTAAGCCGCAGATAGGGCCGCGGGGTAGGCGCGGTTCGTTGTTCGGGGTGGTCGCATACGTGTTGGTCCCTGGGGAGCGCCGGCAGCGAGCCTTTGGGCACTTCCGGCGGGCGGGGTTCGAGGTTTTGCGGGGCGTAGGGGAGCTCGCGAGGCCGGAGAGATCACTGGAGGAAGAACCGGCGCGCCGGGAGCGTATAGAGATAGAGTAAGCCGGACTCTTTAGGCCTTCGGGCGTTTGGCGCAAGGGGGCGTCGGTAGTAAGATATCTTGTTAGTCATCTAGCAGGTTTTTGCAAGCATGGACGGGAGAGACGCATGGCAGAGAACGGACAGCCAACCGGTACTTTCCGGGTGAAGAGCGGGATGGCCCAGATGCTCAAGGGCGGTGTCATCATGGACGTGGTGAACGCCGAGCAGGCCAGGATAGCCGAGGAGGCGGGGGCCGTCGCGGTGATGGCCCTGGAGAGGGTGCCGGCGGACATAAGGGCTCAGGGCGGGGTCGCCAGGATGAGCGACCCGGAGAAGATCGTCGAGATCCAGGAGGCCGTCACCATCCCCGTGATGGCTAAGGCCAGGATCGGGCACTTCGTCGAGGCGCAGGTCCTCGAAGCCCTGGAGGTCGACTATGTGGATGAGTCCGAGGTCCTCACGCCAGCGGACGAGGCGAACCACATAGACAAGTGGGCCTTCGAGGTGCCCTTTGTGTGCGGGGCTACGAACCTTGGCGAAGCCTTGAGACGCATCGGCGAGGGGGCGGCCATGATCCGCTCTAAGGGCGAGGCCGGGACCGGCAACGTCGTCGAGGCCGTTCGTCACATGCGGGCGATTGTGGGAGGCATCCGGCGACTGACCACGCTCGGGAGCGAGGAGCTGATGACTGAGGCGAAGAATCTCGGCGCGCCGTACGACTTGGTCAGATGGGTCGCCGCGAACGGTCGACTGCCGGTCGTGCTGTTCACCGCCGGCGGGATCGCTACGCCGGCGGACGCGGCGATGATGATGCAGCTCGGGGCGGACGGCGTCTTCGTCGGGAGCGGCATTTTCAAGAGCGGGGACCCGGTCTCCCGGGCACAGGCCGTCGTGAAAGCGACGACGCGCTTCGAGGATCCGAAGGCCATCGCGGAAGCAAGCAAGGGTCTCGGAGAGGCGATGGTGGGCAAGGAGATGGGCGACCTCTTGGAGGGGGAGAAGCTGGCGACACGTGGCTGGTAACGAGGCAGAAAAATCCAGGATAGGGGTACTCGCGCTCCAGGGAGACGTGCGGGAGCACGTCGAGATACTAAAAAAGCTCGGCGTCGAACCCGTCGAGGTCAGAGACGTGGCGGATCTGGAGGGTCTGCACGGGCTCATCGTGCCGGGCGGGGAGTCTACCGCGATCGGAAAGATGATGGCGGAGTCGGGCCTTCTGGACGGCGTCAGGAGCTTTTTCTACAAGGGCGGTCCCGTTTGGGGAACGTGCGCGGGGATGGTCCTGGCAGCGTCGGCGACGACGGGACCGAGGCAGCCGCTCTTGGGGCTGATGAACGCTTTGGTCGAGCGGAACGGGTTCGGGCGTCAGGTGCACTCCTTCGAGAAGGAGCTCGAGATAGAGGGTTTCGAGGAGCCTTTCGTGGGGGTGTTCATCCGAGCACCATTCTTCGAGGATGTGGGGCCCGGGGTCGAGGTACTGGGCGAGATAAACGGGAGAATCGTGGCTGCCAAGGGCGAGAACATCTTGGTCACGGCGTTCCATCCCGAGCTTACCGAGGACTTAAGATTTCACGAGTATTTTTTGCGGGAGGTGTGTTCTATATGAGCGGGCACTCGAAGTGGTCCACGATCAAGCGCAAGAAGGGCGCCGCGGATGCGAAGCGCGGGGCGCTCTTCGGTAAGCTTTCGAGGGCGATAACCGTCGCAGCGCGCGAGGGTGGGGGAGACCCGGACATGAACCCGGCATTACACCTCGCGGTGCAGAGAGCCAAAGAGGCTAACATGCCCAACGACAACATACAAAGGGCGATAGACAAGGGCACGGGCGCGGGGGCCGACGCGGCCACCATAGAGAGGATCACCTACGAGGGCTACGCGCCGGGTGGCGTGGCGGTCCTGGTCGAGGTCCTGACGGACAACAGGAACAGGGCTGCTTCCGACGTAAGGTACGTCTTCTCCAAGAACGGCGGGAAGCTCGGGACGAGCGGATCAGTCTCTTACCTCTTTGAGAGGAAGGGCGTGATCCTGGTCCCCAGGAACGAGGTGGACGAGGACGAGCTCATAGAGCTCGTCCTAGAGGCCGGTGCCGAGGACGTCGAGCCGATGGAGAGCGACTACCGGGTGGTGACGGCGCCCGAGGACTTCGCGACGGTGCGCGAGAGCCTCAAAGAGGCTGGTATAGCGTTCGAGAACGCGGAGATTACCATGCAGCCCCAGAACAGCGTAGACCTCGACGCCGCGACCGCCAAGCAGACCTTGCGCCTCATAGATGCACTGGAAGAAAACGATGACGTGCAGGAAGTCTATGCCAACTTCGACATCTCCGATGAGGTGATGTCGGTAATGCTGGACGAAACGATCTCTGGACCGGGCGGTAGGAAGTAGCGGCGAGAAGTCCGGGCGGAAGTCGGCGCCGCCCCGCAGAGGTGGTAGGTGGCCGAGTAGCAGCGCTCCATCCCACCGCGCTAGCGGTCCTATGAGGGACTCCGGTCTTTTTGCTGACGATAAGTAGACCGTAAGCCGAATATACCTATTTCTACCGTGGTAGAACTTATTACAACTACCCAGTATTAAAAAGATCTTCGGCAGTACATGCTGCTGACAGCGGGAAGTTGGTAGACAGGAGGCGTGATGCCGAACCGCAGGTTTCTGGAAACGTACCCCCTATACCGGAAGTTTCGCATGAGCGTCGCCAGTACGTTAGACGAGATAGACAAACCGGCGGTGCACCTGCCCTGTCCCGTTTGCAGTTCCGCTCAGACTTT
>JALZEL010000058.1 GCA_030862075.1 Actinomycetota bacterium
GAGGAGGGCGCGAGCGTTACGTACATAGACGAGTACGCCTCCGCGGACGGCGAAGAGCCCGCGTTCTCTAACGGGGCGGTGGAACTCTACGCGGGGCAGGGCGCGTCTTTACGCTACGTCTCGCTGCAGAACTGGGAGCGAAACGTGTTGCACTTCAACACCATCCGCTCCTCCACCGAGAAGGACGCCACGATCAGGAGCCTCGTCGTCTCTTTGGGCTCCCAGCTCTCGCGTACCAACGTCGAGGCGGGCCTCGTCGCAACGGGCAGCGACTCGGAGATGCTCGGGCTATACTTCGCCGATTCCAGCCAGGTCCTCGACCACCACACCTTGCAGGATCATATCTCTCCCAACGCCCACTCGGACCTTCTTTACAAGGGCGCTTTAAGGGATGAGTCGCTCACGGTATTTTCCGGGCTGATCCGGGTCGAGCCCGGGGCGCAGAAGACCGACGCCTACCAGACGAACAGGAACATCATCCTCGGGACCGACGAGGCGTTCGCCGTGAGCTTGCCGAACCTGGAGATAATGGCCGACGACGTGAAGTGCTCCCACGGCTCGACGACGGGGCAGGTGGACGAGACGGATCTCTTCTACCTGATGAGCCGCGGCATACCACGTCGGGAGGCCGAGAAGCTCGTCGTGTTCGGTTTCTTCGGCGAGGTCACGAGCCGCATCCCTCTGCGGGGCCTGAAAGAGAAGCTAGACCGGGCGATAGAGGGCAAGATTGGGCTCGGCTTCGAGGAGCGGGTGGCCTAGGCAAGCCATGGCCGAGTTCCACAAGATAGCCGCAGCAGACGAAGTCGCTCCCGCCGAGGTGAAGCAGTACCAGGTAGAGGACCGTCCCGTGGCCCTCTGTAACGTGGACGGCGAGTTCCACGCTTTCGAGGACATCTGTACCCACCAGTTCGCGTACCTCAGCGAAGGCGACTTCGCCGGCAAAGAGCTCAAGTGCCCGCTGCACGGGGCGAAGTTCGACGTCACCACCGGCAAAGCTCTTAGCCTCCCGGCCGTCAAACCCCTCCCAAAGCACGAGGTAAAAGTCGAGAACGGGCACGTGTACGTGGCGCTCAACCCGAAGCGGGTGAAGGTGGCGGGTAGGGGACGCCGCAGGAGGTAGAAAGCCGTGTACGACGTAGAGAAGGTCCGAAAAGACTTCCCCATCCTGGAGCGTAGGGTCGGTGAGAAGAGGCTCGTTTACCTGGACAATGCCGCGACCTCGCAGAAGCCGCGGCGGGTGCTCGACGCCCTCGGCGAGTACTACGAAGTGCACAACGCCAACATCCACCGAGCCGTGCACCGTCTCGCAGAGGAGGCGACGGCGGCCTACGAGGAGGCGCGGGTAAAGGTTGCCTCCTTCCTCGGTGCGCCGGACGTCAGGAGCCTCGTCTTCACCCGGGGTACGACCGAGTCCACAAACCTCGTGGCCTACGCCTGGGGTCGGAAGAATTTGCGCGAGGGGGACGAGGTGGTACTCACCGAAACCGAGCATCACTCGAACCTCGTCCCCTGGCAACTCGCCGCCCGGGCCACCGGAGCGAAGCTGCGCTTCATCCCGATACTGGAAGACGGGACGCTGGACATGGAGGCGGCGGAACGCCTCATCGGGTCCAGGACGAAGCTCGTCGGCTGTATCCATGCCTCGAACGTTTTGGGGACCATCAATCCGATCGAGAAACTGGCGGAGCTGGCGCACGGAGTCGGGGCGCTGATGCTGGTGGACGGGGCGCAGAGCGCGCCGCACATGCCGGTCGACGTAGGAGCTTCGGGCTGCGACTTCTTCGCGTGCAGCGGGCACAAGATGCTCGGGCCGACAGGTGTTGGGGTGCTGTGGGGCAAGCCGGAGGTACTGGAGGAGATGGACCCGTTCCTGGGTGGAGGGGAGATGATCCGGGAGGTCCACCTCGACCACGCAACCTGGAACGATCTTCCGTATAAGTTCGAGGCCGGCACCATGAACATAGCGCAGGCCATCGGCCTCGGAGCCGCGATCGACTACTTAAACGATGTCGGCATGGAGAACATCCGAGAGCATGAGCGGCGGCTCGGGGAGTACGCCTACGACAAGATCCGGGAGGTGGAGGGCGGGACGGTCTACGGTCCAGAGGAGGGACGCACCGGTCTCGTCTCCTTCTCCCTGCCGGACGTGCACCCGCACGACCTCTCCCAGATCCTGGATGAGGCAGGAATAGCGATAAGGAGCGGCAACCACTGCGCCCAGCCCCTGATGCGGCGGCTCGGCGTGGCTGCCACATCGCGGGCGAGCTTCTACCTGTACAACACCGAGGAAGAGGTGGACGCGCTGGTTGGGGCTCTCAAGCGCGCCCGCGAGTTCTTTGGAGCGTTCGCCCCATGATGCGCGAGCTCTATACACAAATCATCATGGACCACTACCGGAGTCCTCGAAACCGGGGAGAGCTTGCGGGTGCCGAGGTGGAGGAGCACCTCCTCAATCCCCTGTGCGGGGACGAGATCACGGTCTACGCCAACTTCCGGGATGGGAAGGCCACAGAGGTGAAGTTCGAGGGACGCGGCTGTTCGATCTCACAGGCTTCGGCCTCGATGATGACCGAGAAGCTCCTGGGCAAGAACCGCGAGGAGGCGGAGGCTGAGATCGAGCGGTTCAAGACCATGATGGTCGGCGAGGAGAAGTTCCCGGAGACTGAGGACCTTGCGGCGCTTAGGGGCGTGATCCAATA
This sequence comes from Actinomycetota bacterium, assembly GCA_030862075.1. Classification (GTDB taxonomy): domain Bacteria; phylum Actinomycetota; class Rubrobacteria; order Rubrobacterales; family Rubrobacteraceae; genus Rubrobacter_F. Next base: position 2,700 of record JALZEL010000058.1, read on the forward strand.
CCCCTCCCGCATAAAGTGCGCCACGCTTGCTTGGGACGCTTTCAGGCGGGGTCTGGGGGGCAGGGAGTAGAGCGAGCGCCTCGCGGCAAGGATCGCGAGGAAGCGGCGGTGGAGATCGAAGCTTTCCTGGAGATGATACTTACAGAAGAGCGAGAAGATCTCGGAGAGCTCGTGGCGCTAAAGGGTATCTTCTGGACCCCGAACCGCATCCGGTGTGCGACGCTGGCCTGAGACGCTTCTCGGCGGGGTTGGGGATAGTAAAGAGTAATAGCCGGTCGCTTGCCGACGCTATGCGGGTAGCGAGGCCTCGATCAAAGCCCCATCCTCCATCCCCGTTCTTGCTGACAGGCTGACCGCTTCTCAAGCGAAGAAGCCAACGAGGGCGCACGGGGTGCCCATCATGAAGGAGAGGGAGAAGGTGATAGTAAAGAAGACGTTCTCCTCGGAGGTGTAGGTGTAGAGGCGCTTGTAGTGGGGGATTAGCAAAATGGACGGTAAGGC
>JALZEL010000066.1 GCA_030862075.1 Actinomycetota bacterium
GACTACCAGATGTCGGCGCTCTTGATGGCTATCTTCATCCGCGGCATGAGCTACGAGGAGACGCTCGCGCTTACGGAGGCGATGGCCGGGTCCGGCGGTCGGTACTCTTTTCCCCATTGCGTAGACAAGCACTCGACGGGAGGGGTAGGGGACAAGATCAGCCTGACCTCCTTACCCCTAGCCGCCGCCTGTGGCGCGCCGGTGGCCAAGCTGTCGGGGCGGGGCCTCGGCACGACCGGCGGCACCGTGGACAAGCTCGAGTCCATCCCCGGATTCTCTTGCCACCTCTCGGAAGAACGCTTCGAAAAGCAGGTCGAGGAGGTCGGGCTTGCCATTATGGAAGCGGGCGACCTGGCCCCTGCGGACAAGGCAATCTACGCTCTGAGGGACACGACCGGCACGGTGGACTCCCTCCCCCTCGTAGGCTCCTCGATTGTCTCAAAAAAAGCCGCGACGGGCGCCGGTCACCTCCTCTACGACGTGAAGTCGGGCTCCGGCGCGTTCATGAAGACCACAGAGGAAGCCCGCGAGCTCGCCGATCTTCTCGTGCGCCTGAGCAAATCCCTCGGGATAGATGCCTCGGCCCTCGTTACGGGGATGGACGAGCCCTTGGGGTTGGCCGTCGGCAACGCCCTGGAGGTCAGCGAGAGCGTGAGCTTCTTGCGGGGTGAAACCTCCCCCGCCGACCTCTCCGAGATGGCCCGCACCGTGGCGTCGAGGCTCCTCGAACTGAAGGGCATCCCCGATCCGGAAGGCGCGGTAGAAGACGCGATCTCCTCTGGCGCCGCCCACGAGAAGTTCTGTGAGTTCGTCGCGGCTCAGGGCGGGGACCCGGAGGATTTGGAGAACCTCCCGGTCTCGGACGAGGTGCGGGAGATATCGGCACCCCGCGCGGGCCACGTCGCGCGGTTCAGTGCCCTTGGCGTCGGTAGCGCGGCCCTCCTTTTGGGCGCGGGGAGGGAGAAGAAAGAAGATGAAGTGGATCCGGGCGCGGGCGTCGAGGTCTTTGTCAAGATTGGGGACGAGGTCGAGAAAGGCCAGCCGGTGGCGCGGCTGCACGGAGAACGAAATGCGCAGAGGGCCGGGGAGCTCGTCCTGGAGGCCTTAGAGATTTCGGGCACACCCGTCGAACGTCCCCCTGCTATCCTGGGGAGCCTGTGAGTAGAAGCGGTCAGCACTCGGGTATCAGCTATTAGCAAAACCTGACGGCTGGCGCCTGATAGCGCCGACGAAGGGAGGCAAAACCGTGAGCCCTGTCCACGTGCGGGCGGAGCCGGGGGATTTCGCCGAGAGCGTTTTGCTTCCGGGGGATCCCCGGCGAGCGAGGTACATAGCCGAGAACTTCTTCGAGGAAGCGAGGCTCGTGAGCGACGAGCGGGGGTTGCTCGGCTACACCGGCACCTACGAAGGGGAGCGAATCTCCGTGCAGACCACGGGGATGGGCTGCCCTTCGGCCGCCATCGTCACCGAGGAGCTCATCCAACTCGGCGCCAAGAACCTCCTGCGCGTGGGAACTTGCGGCGGCTATCTCCCCGAGATGGAGTTGGGAGACCTCGTGATCGCCACCACCGCGACCCCCCAAGACGGAACGGTCTCCAGCATCACCCAAGGGGTTCCCTACGCACCGGCGGCCCACTTCGACCTCGTCCACGCAGCTTACCACGCGGCCGAGGAGGCCGGACGCAAGTTGTTCTTGGGGCCGATCGTGACCGCCGACCTCTTCTACGACCCGGAGGAAAACCCGCAGAAGCTGTGGCACTCACTGGGGGTCCTCGCGGTCGAGATGGAGTCGTCGGCGATCTTCACGCTCTCCGCCATGCACGGGGTGCGCGCCGGCTGTCTGCTCACGGTCTCGAACCTCATAGGCTTCGGGGAAGGCGCTTACATAGAAGAGGGCAACCTGAAAGGCGCGGTGGACGATATGATGGGACTGGCGCTGGAGACCCTCGCTGCCTTAAACTAGGGACCCTTTAGGGTAGAGACTCTTAGGGGAACAAAAGGAGTTTCTTGGGCTCCGCAGGCGCACGTGACGCCGGAGGGGGAGGCGGAGCCCGCGGAAGACTTCGGGAGAGACATTGACGATACTCAACGAATCTGGAGTGCCAGACGCCGTCTCCCCTTTGTGCGGCCTCTCCTCTCTGGCCGAAAGGCTCCCGGACGCCCTCCTCGTCGTGGCGGGCACCCGCGCGGACGCGCATCTGATCCAGTCCCTCTCCAGGCCCATTCCCGGGACACCCCTAGACCAACCCGGCGGCGGTTTCGGCGTGCATCCCCGGGTGGTGTTCGTGGTACTGGAGCCAGATGAGGAGCCAGACGGGGGCTCCCTGGCCTCCCGCATCGTCGAGGCGGCGGCGGGCTTCCGGCGCACGGAGTTGGTGCTGCTCGTTTCGTGCCGGTCGGTGGACCTGCTCGGCTTCGACGCGGGCTTCGAGGCCACGCTCGCCGAGCGCCGCCTGGGGTTACCGGTACGGGCCGTGGTTCCCGGTCCCGACGCCAGTGGTTTCGGTGTTCTCAGCACGGACCTCGAGGACGGCGTGCTCCGGACCCTCGTCGAGCTGTGTCCCCAAGGCACCCCCGTGCCCGAGGAAGAGCGACTGCGCTCCAAAGGCAGCGTCCTCGGCAGGTTCCCGTTCCGGGGCCGCCCCGCGCGAAGGACGGCCGGAGAGAAGGGTTCACGCCGTCCGGTCGTCCTGTTGGGCGCCCTTCCTGGCCCCCAGAAGGAGCTCGTCGCGGAGCTCGCGCGGGTCGGGATCGAGATCGCCGGCAACTTGCCGGGCGCGGAGGCGGGCTGGCTGCCCAATGTCGGCGAAGGAACCGTCGTGGCGGCTGCGGATCCGTACCTCGCCGGGGCGTGCCGGGCGGCCGAGGAGCGTGGGGCGACGGTGATCAGATCCCTCCTGCCGATCGGCGTAGACGGCACAGCCCGCTTCATCCAGGACGTGGCTACGTCGGCCGGACGCAGGACGAGCGAGGCTGAGCGGGCCCGCTCAGCCTGGAAGGCTTTGGAACCCTTGAGAAACCGCATCCGCGGGAGACGCATCTTCTTCACCGGAGACACTGGCCTTGAGGTGCCGCTCGCCCGCTTCCTAGCAGACGCCGGGGCGGTGGTCCTCGAGGTGGGGACGCCACGTCTGGAGAAGCGCTCCCTCGCGACAGAGCTGGCGACGCTGGGCGACGATGTGGACGTGGTCGAATCGCCGGAGTGGCGGGCGCAGCTAGTCCGCATAGACGCCGTCCGGCCCGACGTGGTGGTGACCAGCCCCGGGCTCTATGTCCCGCTCGTGGCACGCGGCCACTTGTGCCGCTCCTCGCTGGACCTCTTGTCTTTGGGCGTCCACGGCTACGAGGGGGCGCGTCGGATCCTGGAGCTCTTCGCCCGGACCTTCGACCGGGCCGAGAGGCTGGACGCCCTAGATCTGTGAAGCGCGGGTGAAGCGATCATGAAGATCCTGCGCGGCGTGTACGAGGGACCCGGGAGCCACGGCATCCTGCGGGTGGCGGCGAGCATGAGGGAGGTGCACGCGATCTTCAGGGCGTACCCGGGTGAGGGATACTTCCTGGCTCTTCATGGAGCCTGGTCGCGGAGCGGGGAGCCGGCGCCGGTCACCTTGAGCCCGGTGCGGGATCGGCCGGGGGAGCTGGCCCGCGAGCTCTCGAGCGTGGCTCGTCGCCGCCCGGAGGCGCAAGCCTTGATCTTCGCACGCTCCGAGGCAGCACTGCTCTCGGGCGAAGGGACGCCCCTCCTCTCCCTCCCCGAAAACCCCCAAACCGGCGTCTCGCCGAAGCTCGTGGTCTGCGAGTGGGAGTCGCCCGACGTTCGGGAGGTGGAAGCCTTGGATCTCGCGCTCGCGGACCTCGTCAAGGCCCACGCCCGGCGCCAACCGAGAAGCCCGAACCCGACGGTCAACATCTTCGGGCCACCCGTCTTCGGGCCGAACGCCGCAGCGGAGATCGCGGAGGTGGAGCGCGCCTTGAGTCTCGTCGGCGTGGGCGTGAACGCCCGGGTCCCTCTAGGGGCTTCGGTCGAGGATCTCTCGCGCCTCTCCAGGGCGTGGGCGAACATGGTCCTCTACCGGGAGGCCGCCGATTCGGCATCGCTTTTCCTCCAGGACGAGTTCCGTATGCCCCGGGTGACGACGCCCCCTGTAGGGTCGGCGGCGACGGGAGCGGTCTTGAGGGCCATCGGCGAGCTGTGCTCCCTGGACCCGAAGGTGGTACAGAGGGCGGTATGGGCGGAGCTCGCCCGGACGGCGAAGCTGCCTTGGTACGCCCGGCTGGCAGTCCCCGAGACTTTCCGTGGGCGCCGCGCGGCCATCTTCGGGGACTTCACCTACGCGACGGGCCTCGGCTACGCTCTCTCGCGCGAGGTCGGCCTCGAGGTGGCGTGGGCGGGTACGTACCTTGCGCACCTGGAGAAGGACTTCCTCTTCCACGCCCACACCTTTACCGAAGACGCGTTCGTAGAGGACGACCCCGAAGCGGTCGCCGCCCGCGTCGAGGCAACCGCCCCCGATCTCCTCGTGGGTACCGGCCTCGAAAGGGAGGTGGCCGACGCCTTGGGCGTTCCCTTTCTCCCCCTCTGCCCCCCAGTCTTCGAGCACCCGTTCGTGGAGAAACCGCTCATGGGCTACGCCGGTTCGAGCGTGCTGGCCGATGCCCTCGAAGGCGTTCTGCGGGAATGGCGAGAACCGCACGGAGAAGAGCCCGCGGCGCGGGGTCCCGGGTGGACCGAAGAAGCGCTCACGGAGCTGGAGGAAATACCGGCCTTCCTAAGAGGTAGGGCGCGCAGGCTCGCCGAGGAGCGTGCTCGGGCTTTGGACTCGCACGAGGTGACGCCGGAGATCCTCGAAGAATCCCGCTCTTCCTGAACGATATAATCCGCCGCGAAAGCCAGAGGGAGCAACCTTCTTGGGCATCAGGGACTTCATCCAATACATCAGGGAGCACAGGGAGAAGGCCGAGAAACCTGATGAGCTCTCGGCCGCCGAGAAGGAGGAGATCCTGCGCGAGTCGGAGATGATGGTTGGGATGGCCGAGGCGGCGGTCAAGGAGCTCGAGTCGGTCATAACCAACCGACGCGTCAACCTCCCCGAAGAGCACGCCGTCCGCTTCGCCCAAGACGTCTTTCTCTACCTCAAGGACGAAGAAGAGCGGGTCAAAGAGAAGCTCCGCTGATCCAGCGTTAGGTTACCCCGAGCCTTAACCTCGCCTTCTCCGGCGCCTTCTACTCCCGTCGTCGTCCTCGTCGTCTTCTTCCTCGTCCTCTTCGCCGAGGCATCCCGAGAAGAAGAGCAAGACCGACCCCAGGACCCCGGCAAAGCCGAGCTTCAGGAAGCCGCGGCGGCTCATAGATAGCTCGGCTCTTTTGGTTTCCATCGGCTTTCCTCCTCCCAAACGCATCCCATCCCCGAGCATTGTCTCAGAAAAAGGCGGCGCCTGACACAACGGTTATTCGAGGCGCTTGACGAGCACCGCTTGCGTTGGGGAGAGCTCGTACCCGTCGAGGTATTGCTCCATGATGCCGTCGAGATCGGTCATGCGGCGGACCTTGAGCTCGGGGTGGCGGATGATCACCTTGAGGGCTCCGTCGGAGAC
>JALZEL010000077.1 GCA_030862075.1 Actinomycetota bacterium
GATCAGCGCGTGTTTGTCGGCTTCCACACTAAGATTATACGAACGGAGGACACACCGAGCCGTCCAATTTATACGGTGCGGGCGTCACCGCCGGGCGTCGCGGCCCGCAGGCTATCGAGGAGGACGCGGCGCAGAGCGACGGTGATGCGCTCGGGCTCCATGCCGAGCTCGTGTCGCTAGAAGAGGTAGAGGTCTATGTTGAGCGGCGCGAGCACCGCGTCGGCTACGTCGGCAAGAACAGTGGTTTCAAAATCTCGCGAGCCGACGTTGCCGACTTCATGCTTGAGCCAAGCGACCGACACCAGGCATCTAGGCCAAGCGCCGATGGTTGGATACTAGGAGAAGGGAAGCAGAGGAGCGCGCTGCTCTCGGCGGCGCTCAGGCATGCTCGAAGACTATGTCTTGGGCCCCCTCCCAGAGCACCAGCTCCCCGAGCTCTCGCAAGTTCTCGCGCCCGCTCACGACGGTCAGGAAGTGGTTGCCTGCCAGCTGCCCGACGATGCTGGCGAACCTCGTACCGCCGTAGGGGAAGAGGATCTCCGTCTCGCTGTAGCCGCCGGGGTAGAGTAGTATTTCGCCGGGAGCGGGGAAGCTAGTGTGGTTCTCGAAGCTTACGCCAACGTCGAAGTCGCCCAAGGGGATCCAGGCCGACTCCCCGCTCCAACGGACGTGGATAATCTTGTTCTCGAAGGGCACAAGCCGGCCGAAGGCCTCGCAGGTCTGGGGGGCGCACTCCTCCTCGAGCCGGGCAGTGAACTCGAATGGACCGGCCGTGATACGCAACTGACTCATAGACAGAGCCTCCTACTAATGGTCTGGACCTACTGAACTCCGGTGATTCGCCCGGCACTCTCAGCTACCCCGGTACGTACTGTACGACCAGGGGGAGACTAGCAGGGGAACATGGTAGTGTGCCTTCGTGTCGGCTACGCCGAAGCGGACTGGCACGCGGTCGAGGAAAGGTAGGTCGGGGATTTCCTCCTCGAGGAAGTAGTCGCCGACCTCGAAGACGAGCTCGTAGACGCCGCGAACCAACTCCTCCCCGTCGAGGAGCGGCGTGCCGGTGCGGCCGTCGTCGTTGGTGCTGACGGTCTTGAGGCTCTTACGTTCGCCGGTCTCGGGGTCGAGGCGGAAGAGCTCGACGGACATCCCGGCGGCGGGCCGACCGCGGGCGGTGTCGAGGACGTGCGTCGTCAGGCGGCCGGCCATCTGCTCACTCCGTCCTCTCCACGGTGCCTTCTATCAGGCCGAACGGTTCGCGCGTAGCGTGGAAGATCTCGCCCTCGTTCTCCATCCCGAAGGACGACAGGTCGAAGAGCAGATGATGCATGTTAGGCAACGAGAAGTGGATCTTCTGTACCTCGTCGAACTCGGCGAGCACCGCCTTGCCCATCCGGTACAGGGTGTTCTGCACCGAAGGGCTGTAGTGATCTGTGTAGCTCTCGAGGATCCGCCGCCTGACGCCGTACCACAGGCGGTCGAACTCGACCGCCGCACCGCCGTACGACCAGTTCGCGACGATCTCGGTGGCCAAGATGCGGTCGTCGGTCTCGGGGAGGGTAGTGTACTCCTCCCTGAGAAAACCCTCCCAGCCCGACCCGGTAGTCTTCAACACGAAGAGGTCTTCTATCCCGGCCTTCACGTCCACTATCCCCTCGGCAGTGCCCGTCACCGTTGCGGTCCGGTTCCCGGAGCCCCGAACGAAGGAGTGCTCGTGGCCTCGACCGTCCACCTCGATCCGGTTCCACGGGTGCTCGACGAGGCGTACCCGGGCCCGCTCGACGGTCGGCCCAGCCTCGACGAAGCGGCCGACCAACTTCATCCCGAACGACTCTATGTCCCTTGTGAGGTGATGCTTGGCCAGCGCGTAGATCGTGTTACGCATGGTGTCTGTCGCCAAGAGACCTGTGTTGTCACCCTTCGCGTAGGCGGCCCCGAAGTCGCCTTCTAGCGCGACGTCGACCGTCAGGTCTCGCAGGTCGTGACGGTCGGCGTGCCGGCCCACCTTGACGAGGCGGACCTCGGATTTCCCGTAGTTGCTAGCGCCCATCTCGATGGCCATCGTCTACCTCCCTTTCTCCTAGCTTCCGACCCCACCCACCTCGCCGGGGTTGGGGCTGACGAGCTCCTGCAGGCGCAGGTTGGCGATCTTCGCGATCTCTCCCAGGGCGGTCTCGATCTCCTCGGCTCGGGAGTTCCCCAGGCGAGCCCCGGCGTTCGCCAGGATCGTCTCCTTGGTATGCTCCCTGACGCACACGACCATCGGGAAGCCGAACTTCTCCCGGTAGGCCGAGTTCATTCGGGTGAAGGACTCGTACTCCTTTGGCGAGAGCCTGTCCAGGCCCGCCGATGCCTGCTCGCGCGTCGACTCCGGGGTAAGCGAGCCCTCGACGGCCGCCTTACCAGCGAGGTCGGGGTGCGCCCGAATCAGGTCCAGTTTCTGCTCCCGCGACGCCGCGTACAC
>JALZEL010000080.1 GCA_030862075.1 Actinomycetota bacterium
CTCTCGGCCACCTCTGGATGCAGCTCGCCGACCCAGCCGACCTCCATGCCACGCGAGATCACGGCGGCGACGCGCCCTGGGTGGAGGAAGGGAAGAACCCGCGGCTCGAAGAGAGCCCCAGGGACGATCCGCTCGACCACGCCCTTCGCCTCGAAAAAGCCCGCCATCAAACCCGGGACGTTCCACCCTGACGGGCGGACGGTCCCCGCGAGGAGGCCCGCTACCCTTTGGACTTCCGAAACGCCCATGAGCAGATCCGCCGGGGCGTCGCCGTCGGTACGGCCGGTCATACGGAACCGGAGGGCGGCCTCGCGCAGTTCGGGGGGCTGCTCCTTTGGTTCGAAGACACGCCCAACCTCGAAGATAGCGCCGCCACGGGCGCCGAAGGCGCGGTTCCGGGCCGCGGCATCGAGGAGGCCCGGCAGAAGCGACGGACGCAGGCTGCTTCCCTGCGCGCTCAGGGGGTTGCGCAGCTTCAGAGCAGTCTGCCCGTCGTCTCTGTCTTCGAGGCCGAGATCCTTTCTCCAGTGGTCGGGGCCGAACGGATAGGTCACGGCCTCGGCGAGCCCGAGGTCGGCCAGGAGATACCTGATCCGCCGGAGCTTCTTCTGTTCCGGGGTCAGGCCGCCGGGGAGCGGGACGCCCGGGAGCCTCTCCGGCACGTTCTCGAGGCCGACGAGACGCCCGACTTCCTCGATGAGATCCGCCTCGCGTTCGAGGTCGCGGCGGAAGGTCGGCACGGTGACGAGGAGGCAGCCGTCCTTTCGCCGCACCTCGCACCCCAAGAGCTCTAGCCTCTCCACGGCCTCGTTTGCCTTCACCGGCATACCGAGCAGAAGCTCCGCCCGTCGTAGCCTCATGGGTACGCTCCAAGGCTCCGCGGGCTCGGGGTAGTGGCTCAAGGTGTCGGGCGCGGGGCTGCCGCCGGTGGTCTCGGAGATCAGGCCGGACACACGGTCCATCGCGTAGGAGACCATCGCGGGGTCGAGACCTCGCTCAAAGCGTCCGGAGGCATCTGTGCGGAGCCCCAAGCGCTGAGAGGTTTCGAGGATGTTGCGCCCGGCAAAGGTAGCGACTTCTACCAGGACGTCTGTGCTCTCGTCGCCGACTTCGGCTTCTTCAGCGCCCATGACGCCGGCGATAACGAGGCCACGCTCCTCGTCGGCGATGACGAGCATCTCCTCGTCCAGTTGTCGGGTAGTGCCGTCGAGGAGGGTCATCGTCTCGCCGGGACGCGCCTGCCGGACGACGATGCCGCCGTGGACCTTACGGGAGTCGAAGGCGTGGATGGGCTGGCCAGTCTCGAGCATGACGTAGTTCGTAGCGTCCACGACCGCGTTGACGGGGCGCATCCCCGCCGCGTGGATGCGACGCCGCACCTCCATAGGAGCCTTTTCGCCAGGACGGACGCCGGAGACGCGCCTGAGGTCGTAGCGGGGACAGAGGTCTTCGGCTTCGACCCGCAGGGTGTAGGCTTCTGTGGGCTCCCCGGTGGGCTCGAAGCGCGGCTCGGGGATGCGGAAGGTCGTTTTCAGGATGGCGGCCAGCTCGCGGGCGACCCCGATCATGCCCCACAGATCGGGCCGGTTCGGCGTGACGTCTACGTCGAGGACGGTCTCGCCTGTGGGGAAGTAGTCCGAGAGCGGGCGCCCGACTTCGTAGTTTTTGTCGAGGAGGAGTATGCCCTCGTGGTCGTTCGAAATGCCGAGCTCGCGTTCGCTCATCATCATCCCGTACGATTCGAGGCCTCTGAGCTTCGCCTTTTTGAGCTTGCGGCCGTCGGCCAGGGTGCTGCCGGGGAGGGCCACAGGCACGCGGGCGCCGGGGTAGGGGTTCGGCGCGCCGGCCACGATCTGGACGGTCTCCCCCCCGATGTCCACCTTCGCGACGTTGAGCCGGTCGGCGTCCGGGTGTGGCCCGAACTCGACGACCTCGCCGACAACGACCTCGCCGTCGAGCACCCCGAAATGCTCGACGCCGTCGATCTCCTGGCTGTGCAGGGTGATGAGGTCGATGAGCTCTTCGGCCGAGAGGTCGAAGTCTACATACTCGCGGAGCCATGTGAGAGGAACGCGCAAAAATATCCCCTTCTAGAGATTAAAACTGGCGCAGAAAGCGGAGGTCGCCCTCGAAGAAGAGTCTCAAGTCCGGGACGCCGTACTTGACCATCGCCATCCGGTCCGGCCCCATGCCAAAAGCGAAGCCGGTGTAGCTCTCGGTGTCGTAGCCGACCTCTGCGAGCACCGCGGGATCGACCATCCCGGCCCCGAGCATCTCGAGCCACCCGGCCCCCTTGCACACCTTGCAGTTGGGGTTCGTCCCGCCACAGACGAAGCAGCTCACGTCCAACTCGACGCTCGGCTCCGTGAACTGGAAGTAGCCTGGCCTCAGACGGACCTTGGCGCCCTCCCCGAACACGTGACGGGCCATCGCAGCGAGTGTACCCTTCAGGTGAGCCAGGGTGAGCCCCTCGTCGACCGCGAGACCCTCGATCTGGTTGAACATCGGGGTGTGCGTCGGGTCGGAGTCGCGCCGGTAGGTCCGGCCCGGGCAGACGACGTAGACTGGCGGCTCCTGCGTGAGCATAGTCCTGATCTGCACGGGCGAAGTGTGGGTTCTCAAGACCAGACCTTCATCCAAGAAGAAGGTGTCGTGCTCCCCCCGCGCCGGATGCCCCGGCGGAATGTTCAGGGCAGTGAAGTTGTAGTAGTCGGTCTCGACCTCGGGCCCTTCGGCTACTCTGTAGCCCAGCCCAACGAAGAAGTCCACGACCTCGTCTATGATGCGCATCGAGGGGTGAAGGCTCCCCTTCGGGTACGGCACGCCGGGGAGAGTCACGTCCACGGCCTCGGCGCGCAGGCGCTCCTCGCGCTCGGCGGCCACGACCGACGCGAGGCGTTCGGTAAGGGCGGCTTCTATCTCTTTGGTGGCCCTGTTCGCAGCCCCACCGACCTCGCGGCGGTCTTCCGGCGGAAGGTTTCGAATGCCCTTCTTTATCTCGGTTAGTCCGGCCGACCGACCCAGGTACTTAACGCGAACGGAATCGAGCTCGGACGTGGAACTCGCCAACTCGACGGCGGAGAGCGCCTCGTCGCGAAGCTCCTCTATGCGACCGGAAGTCATCATGCGAGGAGCTATGGTAGCACACGCTTATACGCCTCGTAGAGCAGGATCGAGGCGGCAACCGCGGCGTTCAAAGAGGCCGC
>JALZEL010000083.1 GCA_030862075.1 Actinomycetota bacterium
CCCTATGACGACGCAAACCTCCAGATCAGCACGACGACTAGCATGACGATCACCGCCGTCACAGCCAATACCACTGCACACGTAGTTGGACGGATCTTTCCTCCTACCCCCCGAACAACCGGCGCCCCTGGTGGCGCGAAGCTGGCTCCTGCTGCTCTTAGGAGCGAGGGAAAGGCAGAGGCCCCAACGGACGAGCCTTGGCTCTACGACGCCGGCGTCCTCGCCGGACGCACCACTGTGACAGGACAGGGAGCATGCCGAACAACCGAGTCGGAGACGCTGCCCAATAACGCCCGCCTCAGCCCGCCGTGCCCCCTGCTGCCTAGCACTATGTGTCCAGCGCCCAACTCTTCAGCAAGCCGGACGATCTGGTCGTCGGGCTTGCCCAGCCTGAAGTGTGCCCCGGCGACGCTTCCCCCCGCTTCCTGGATTCGCCTTACGTACTCGTCGAGCTTACGTCGGCCTTCCTGCTTGATCTCCTCGTGTGGTTCTCCTATATCAAAGCCCATAGCGTCATACTCGAAGGCCGCCCTGGTGGGCACCACGAAAACCACGTGCAGCTCCGAGCCGGTCCTCTCAGCGAGGTCCGCCGCGGTGCTGGCAGCCAGCTCGGCCTCCTCGGAACCGTCCGTAGCCAGCAGGATCGTGGTGGGGAAGATGCTCATACGCTTGTGCCTCCTTGCTATCGCTTCCTTACCCCAGATAATGCCACGTGGCGAAGCGCCGCACTAGAGAATTCCGCAAGCTGAACTTCCGAGAACCCTCCTTGTGAAACTGTTTGGAAAATCCGGACAGGCCCCAAACTGGGGCCCGACGAGTCGGTAAATCGGAGTGAAGAAGCTCAATCTTTGCCCCGTTGCGCTACCAAAGACGCATCATCGAGACCCCTTAGCCAATTTCCAAACAGTTTCTGTCGGCAATCCGGTGAATAGAGGTCGCTGAACGGGTACGGAGTCATGGTGAAGGCCAGGAAGGGAGGAAACCTATGCGAGTAGAAGCGAAGTTGGAGGAACGTGGGCTCATGCTGCCCGAACCGCCTAAGCTCCCACCGGGGGTGCAGCTCTCGTTCGCCTGGGTACGGCTGCACCAAGATCGTGCCTACATAGCCGGACAGGGTCCCCTGAACCCGGACGGCTCCATAGCAGAGCCGCTGGGCAAGGTGGGGGTAGACCTCTCAGTAGAGGAGGGCTACCAAGCGGCACGACTTTCGGCGCTCACCATCCTCAGCAGTCTTAAGCGCGAACTCGGGGACCTCGACCGGGTAACGGCCTGGCTTATGGTTTACGGCTTGGTAAATGCCGAATCTAGCTTCACCCTAACCACGAACGTTATCAACGGCTTCTCAGACCTGATCTTGGAACTCTACGGACCTGAGGTGGGCGAGCACGCCCGCATGGCACCGGGGCTTGCGACGCTACCGCTTGGGGTACCGGTCACCATCGCGGCGGAGGTAGCAATAAGCAGCTAGCACTCGAACTTCAAGAACACGATTACTGACGAGGTTCCGAGCACATTCCTTGTCGGCAATTAGGTGAATAGAGCGGCAACGGGGCTGCCCCCTACTATCCTCTCTGTAGAAAGTAGTTGGAGCGGGGCCTCGATCCTAAGTTTAACCCGCCTATCGGCGCAAGGCCGGGGGTACTTAAGGCACAACTAACCAACTTGTAGGGGGAGTCCCAACAGCTCTATGGAGGTTCTCTATCAACTCGACGACAACATTCGTAGCCCAGCCGGACGGAAGTTGGTCGAGATCCCCCTTAGAGGGAATAGGTTTTTCTATTTGAGGCTGTTGCGATGTTTCGGGGCGACTAGCACGGGCGTGTACTAGACCATTTCTCATATCCACTAGGTGCCCAAAGTCCCTCCAATAAGCCCGGCTAAGGTTAGGAACTGCCGGAATAAAACCATCTTTCTGAAGCTTCTTCGGCACGTCCTTCCATTTGTCAATGACTCCTTCCCTTCTACCTGCCGGAATAGGCGGAAAATACTTATTCAGGTTTTTACTATTTTTTCGAAATCCCTTCGGTCGTCGAGGACCTTGTCGCGTACCCACTCGAATAGGTAGCTTTCGGCACAGCATACGGCAAAGACTATTTCGCGTCGTCGGGCATTGTGATCGGTACCCGTTTTAGCTTCATGAAGTGCATCTTCAAACTACTCTGGAGCCAACGAGTATCTCAGCCAAACAGTTACTCCGCTAAGCGACATAGCAACACTTCTCGCAAATACTGGCTGTATCTGATCCGGCGGCGGTCCCGAGGTTTCTTTACCGGGTTCCTTATCGGGCATAGTCCTCTCCTAAAAACAAAGGTATCTTCAGATCTTACAAGAGAACCCGCCTAGCCCCGGTCCTGGTCCGGTGGTGCTTAGGCGTTAGGACCGGGGCAGAGCACGAAAAAGGCCGGAGAGGAGGGTAGTCGTCTCCGGCCCTATGCGGGGCCGGAAGGAAAAGGACCACAACAGCACTCATGGGACTGGATTCCGGCCCCGCAGCCCCGTAGCATAGCCATCCTACCCGTCCGATGTAAAGGGAACCAGCTGCGCCCCGGTCGGGAGGGGTAGGCCACTAGGTAGCCATCCTCGCGCACCTGAGAGCACCAAAAAAGGGGCCGGAGAAACTTCACGGGGAGGTGAAGGGCAATCTCCGGCCCCGGACGTGCCAGCTACACAGCGTACCCGCCCATTGCAAGGAAACTGTAAGGAAATGGTTAAGGATGGATTAAGAAGCCGGGCCCCGTCATGGCTCTGAGCTAACATCGTAGGTATGGGCTACCAGATAGTGGCGGGTACGGCGGATGAGGTTCTCCCCGACGAGGTGTGGATGGACCTCATTGCGCTCGCGTCCAAGCACGGCTTCTCAGCCCCGAGGCTAGGCCTCCTCGAACGGAGCGAGCAGGTGGATCTCACCGAGGAGGAAGCCGCATGGCTCTACGCAGCGCTTGAGCGAGCACTGTTTGCGGGGGAGCCCGCCGAACGCATCGCAACCGAGGACGATGCGCTAGATCGCGACACGGTTCACCGCGTGCGCCACATGCTACAACAGCCGGTGCTCAAGATACTACGCCGTACCTACAGCGGGTTGCACTGTTATTGAGCACGCCCATCGACGAGCACTGTCCTTGCTCAGAAGAGCTCCTGGGCAAGCGTTGATGCACCCATGGTCGGCCTGGTTCAACTTCACTGTAAACTGCTATAGACTGTTGCTTCCACCACAGAAGCCGAAAACGGACGCCCGGCAGCAGACCATCGCACGGTACTCAGTGGAATCCTGTGGATCCTGTGCACTCTGCTGGGGCCTTTACGTATAAATATAAAGGGTACGCGAAAACCTGCGCGTTAATTCATCCGATCCGCATTGGGATAGTAAGCGGCCTCATTAGGTGACGCCAGGAGCGTCTTGGACCTGGACGATGATACAATCGAAGCGAGGTGCTGCGGTTTATCGTCGAGGCATACAGGCAGGGAATAACGACGCGTCCTCTCGGAGCCGCCACGCTCCAGAAGACTAAGGAGGAGAAGCAACTGTGAGTGCATTATTAATACAGGTACCCGGGATCGGGATCGGGATCGGCGTCGTTGTAATCGCGCTAATCTTGCTCGTTATCTTCATCCTGGCCAGCGCAATACGCATCGTCAAAGAGTACGAGCGGGGCGTGATCTTCAGGCTCGGCAGGGTACGAGGAGGTGCCAAGGGGCCTGGGCTATTCTTTCTGGTCCCCGTGATGGACAAGATGGTCAAGGTGGACCTTAGGACCATCACCATGGACGTCCCACCCCAGGACGTGATCACGCGTGACAACGTGCCCGCTAGGGTCAACGCCGTCGTCTACTTTCGGGTGATGGACCCGAACAAGTCGGTTATAGAGGTAGAGAACCACGTCCTGGCCACAAGCCAGATCAGTCAGACCACCCTGAGGAGCGTTTTGGGGCAGAAGGACCTTGACGACCTCCTCACCAACCGCGAGGCCATAAACGAGGAGCTTCAGTCGATAATCGATCAGCAGACCGATCCTTGGGGAGTGAAGGCCAGCGTAGTCGAGGTCAAGGACGTAGAGATCCCTCAGCAGATGCAACGATCGATGGCGGGCCAGGCCCAAGCCGAGCGGGAGCGTAGGGCTAAGATCATAGCGGCCGAGGGGGAGTACCAGGCCTCCGAGCGCCTCAGGCAGGCCGCGGACCGGCTGGAGAGCCCTACAGCCCTACAGCTACGCCTCTTCCAGACCCTAAACGCGATCGCCAATGAGCAGAACTCGACGGTTGTACTCCCCATACC
>JALZEL010000085.1 GCA_030862075.1 Actinomycetota bacterium
TAACCGCCATAGACGAAGCCGCTTCCGCCGTCGCCCGAGAGGTCGAGCGCGACCGGCTCGACGAATCGACGCTCGCACGCCTCTCCACGGTCGAGGCCGAACTGCGGCGCAGCCGCCTCGCCCTGGAGAAGATCGTCCAGGAAGAGACGAGATGATCGGACATCATCAGTCAGCCAAAATCCTGTCGCAGCGCCGCGTTGTACCCGGTACGGCGGTCTTGGCGGACCCTCCGTCTTAGGTTTTTCGAGCGGGGCAAGGGGCTATGCTCCAGGAATAACCTGATACCTGAGTGCTGGTGCCTGATCGCTAAATAGCGCAATCTTTGGTGTCGACGGGGCTCTGGCGCTCCTCAGCGAGGTCCACGAGTTGTCCCACGAGGTCGGAGGGGACGCCGTAACCGCCGTTGTCGGAGTCGGCGCGGCTGGCGAAGACGGTGGCGACGACCTCGCCGTCGGCGTTGATGGCAGGACCACCCGAGTTGCCGGGGCGGACGAAGCCCCTGAAACTGGTCACGATGCGCTCCACGGGCCCCCGGTTGTAGGCGTCGTTGGAGACGACGCGCACCGTGTCGCCCACGCGCCCGGCCCTGACGTCGAACGGCCCGTTCTCCGGGAAACCCAGGATGCCGACCGACTCGTTGTCTCGGGGCTCGGCGGTGGGGAGGGGTGGCAGGCGTAGATCCCTGACCCTCAAGACCGCGATGTCGTTCTTCTCGTCGAAGACTACCGCCTCTGCGGGTAAAGGAAGACCGGTACCTTCGGGTTGGACGTGCGTGACGGTCTCCCCGGCCACGACGTGGGCGTTGGTGACTACCAAGCCGGGGGCGGCGACCCAGCCGGAGCCTTCGAGGCCGTACCCGCAGGCGACCCCGCTAACGCGCACCACGCTCGAGGAGGCCGCAAGCACCTCCGGGTCCCTGAGGATGTCCGCGTTCGGCTCCTCGACGCCGGGGTCGGGACCCTGGAAGCGGGGGAGGGGGTCCAGCTGCGAGACGGCCTGCGCCAGGAGCCGTGACGGCATCTCCTTGTTCAGGGCCGTAAGCACCCTGGATTCCTGCATGCCCGGGTGCAGGGGCGAGAAGAGCGGGGACCCCAAGGCGAGGGTCGCGGCCACCCAGACGAAGGTGAGGGAGAGCGCCCCGCCCAAGAGCGCCCCGCCGACGCGATCCAGAGCCTCGGAGGTGGGGTTTGTGATCTTCTCGCGCAAAGTTCTGCTCACCGCGCGGGCCAGGACCTCCCCGAGCACGGCGAAAGCCGCGATGCTGGCGAGCGTTACGACGGAGCCGAAGACGAGATCCTCGCCGCCCCCCAGGAGGGTCGGGACGAGCCTGGACCCCAGGATCGCGCCCAGGATCACGCCCGCGAGCGAGAAAGCGCCCGCCAAGAAGCCGGTGTGCGCCCCACGCCAAGCAAGGAAAACTACGAACAGCACTATAAAGATGTCGAGCGCGTTCACTTCCCCGGATTCTACCGCCCAAAGGAGCTTTTTACCGGCCCGTTTGTATAATCTTCCTATGAACGAGCAGAGGAGAGAGGCATTGCAGGCCAGGGAATTCATACCGGACGTGGAGAGGGTCCTCGAAGACAGGGGCGAACCCGCCTACCGGCTCGGGCAAGCCTACGGTGCCCTCTGCAGCGGCTTGGTGCGGGGCTGGGAGGAGGCCACCGCGCTCCCCAAAAGCCTGCGGGCCGCGCTCTCGGAAGGAGCGCCGGCCGCCGTTCTGCAGCTCCACCGCGTCGTGCGAGCGACCGACGGGACGCGCAAGTACCTCTTCATGACCCACGACGGCCACTTCATAGAGACGGTCGTGATCCCCGAGAAAAGCAGGCGCACCGTCTGCATCTCGACCCAGGTCGGTTGTCCGATGGGCTGCACTTTCTGCGCGACGGGCCTTTTGGGCATCAAGCGCAACCTGAAGGCCCGCGAGATCGCCGAACAGGTCTTCGTCGTCGCCCGCGACACCGTCCCCGAGCGCGTCACCAACGTGGTCGTCATGGGGATGGGCGAGCCTTTCCTAAACTACAAAGAGCTCATGCTCGCGCTCAAAGCACTAAACGACAAAGACGGGTTCAACCTCGCGGCGCGACACATCGCGGTCTCGACCAGCGGGTTGGTGGGCAAGATCCGGCGCTTCGCCGACGAGCCGGAGCAGTTCCACCTGGCGATCTCCTTGCACACCCCTTTCGAGGAGGAACGCAAGGAGCTGATGCCGATCGCCTCCCGGCACCCGATCCCCGAGCTGATGAACGCCGCCCGCTACTACGTCGAAAAGACCCGCCGCAAGCTCTTCTTCGAGTACACCCTACTCGCCGGCGTCAACGACCAGCCACGCCACGTCGAGGCCCTCGCAGGCCGCCTCGACCACCCGCTCTACCACCTTAACCTCCTGCGCTTCAACTGGACGGACACGGGCTTTGCCGCGACGCCAAAACGCGAGGCGAAAGAGTTCTTGCGCTACGCACGGGAGCTCGGCCTCTCGGCGACCCTGAGACCCAGCCGTGGACAGGACATAGACGCCGCCTGCGGCCAGCTCGCCGCCAAAGACCTCCGCTCAAGTCCGCGCGCGACGGTTCCCCTGGCCTGACGAGAAGAATTTGAAGGCCGAACCGGAGAAGTGGCTCGACCCGCGGGCGAAGCTGTTATGGCGCCTCGTGGGGGCGTTGCAGGCGGCCCCGGTCCTCATCGGCGGTGCGTTCGGGAGCTACGCGCTCTTCGGGTGGGCGGACGCGACGCCCTACCTCGCGGTCCTGCCAGCTGTGGCGGCTCTGGCTTTGGCCGTACTGTTCGTCTTCGTGCTGCCGCCCCTAGTGTGGCGGCGGTGGCGCTACGAGATACGGCCTTTGGAGGTGGATGTGCAGCGGGGGCTCTTGCGGGTGACGCGCACGCTCGTGCCTATGACGCGGGTGCAGCACGTGGACACCCGGCGCGGGCCCTTGCAGCGTCGCCTGGGGCTCTCGACGGTCGTCTTCTATACGGCGGCGGGCCCGAACGAGATCCCGCAGCTCGCCCAGGACACCGCCTCGGAGGTGCGAGACCGGATCGCCGAACTCACCCGGGGCGCGGATGAACTCTAGCGAACCCGTCTTCGAACGCCGCCTCCATCCGGTTGGGATGCTGCTCGCGGCCCTCCGTACCGTGCGGGACTTGTCCGGCGCGGCGGCGTTGCCGGGGGTCGTGGCGCTTATCGACGGCGAGTTTGGCATGCGAACCTTGCTCCTCGTTCTAGTGGGCCTCGCGTTGCTGGGTGCTTTGAGCATGGTTTGGGGGTTCCTCTCCTGGCGGGCAACGACCTACCGGGTGTCGGGCGGGGCGTTCCATTTCAAGCGAGGCGTCTTGCAGAAGAGCGAGCGCTCGCTGCCGCTGGACCACGTCCAGAGCGTGAACACGGTGCAGGGGATCGTGCAGCGCCTCTTCGGGGTGTTGGAGGTGCGGATCGAAGCGGCAGGAGGCGGGGGAGAACCGGAGATATCGCTCCCCGCCCTCTCCCGCCCGGAGGTCGAAGCCCTGCGTGAGGAGCTCACGAGCGCGCGTCGGACCTACGAGGGAGCGGATGAGACCTCCGATGAGTCCTCCCCGACCGTGATCCGCCGGCTCTCCGCCCGCGACCTCCTCCTGGCGGGGCTGACGAGCGGGCAGATCGGGGTCGCGGCCGCGGTCGTCTTCGGCGCCTGGCAGACCCTGGACGACCTGCTCCGTGGGGACCTGGCGGAGCGTATCTCCGAAGCCTTGCTCCCCCGGACCTTCTTCGCGGCCTTCCTCCTCGCCTTCGCCGTCGCCCTCTTTGCCTGGGTGCTCGCGATCCTGGGCACCGTCCTCGCCCACGCTGGCTTCACCCTCTCGCGCTCGGCGGACGGGAAGTACTTGTACGTAAAGCGCGGCCTCCTCAACCGCTACGAGACGACGATCCCCGTCGCTCGTATCCAGGCCATAAGGGTCGTCGAGGGCGCCTTGCGACAGCCGCTGGGGTACACAGCGCTCCGTGTCGAGAGCGCCGGGTTCGCTGACGAGAGGGGCTTCTCGACTGCCCTCTTCCCGTTCCTGCCCCGAAAGGAGGTCGAGGAACTGCTACAGGGAGCGGCTCCTCGCTTCGCCGCTCCCCTCGAACACTTAAAACCCCTCCCGGCCCGCGCGAGGCGCCGCTACTCCGTGCGGGCGGCGTTGGCGGCACTCCCGATCTCGGTGCTCCTCGCGGTCTTGCTCTTCCCCTGGGGCCTCCTCGCTCTTCTTTTCGCGCTCCCGGCCGCCCTGTACGGCTCGCTCCTCTACCGGGCGGCGGGCCACGGCCTCGACGGCGACCGGCTCGTACTCCGCTTCAGGCGCCTCGCGCGGACGACCATCGTGGCCCCGCGGGGCAGGCTCCAGTCTCGCGGCTTCTCCGTCTCTCCGTTCCAGCGGCGCCAACGTCTCGCTACTCTAAAGGTCGAGGTAGCTTCCGGCTCCGGCGGGGCGGCTTTTCGCCTCGCGGACGTGGAGGGAGCATCGGCCACGGATATGGTCGAACGCCTGGGGCCGGAGATCGTAGCGTAGGGGGTTTGAGGTGTTATGCTTCCTGAATACGGGCCACCTGCACGTCGGCCGGTTCTTCCACCCATCCGCGAGTGAGATAGAGCCAGAAGGCAAGACCCGCGTACGGTCCGTAACCGGAGAAGTGGTCTACTATCTCCTGGTCCGTAGTAGGCCGTCCGGCGAGCCGCGCGTACGTCGGTCGCGTCCAGGAGTCGAGGATGAGCTGTGAGTACCGGCCGAGCATCATCATGACGTGGGCTGCAGCGTAAGGTCCTATGCCCGGCAGCGCCAGCAGCCGCCTCTCCAACTCTTCGTCAGTGAGCTCCTCGCAGGGCGCGTCAAGCGCTTCGAGGTCTACCGTACTCTCCGCGACCGAGCGGGACAGGCCCAGCATGTACTTGCCGCGGTATCCGGCGCGCATTACGTTCTTGTAGAATTCCTCTCCGGCCTCGGCCATCGTCCGAGCAGTTGGGAAGGCTCGTCTCGCGGGCCCGGCCTTGGGGGCGCCAGGGGCCTTCTCGCCGAGGTGTTCGACGAGGGCGCTCACCATTCTTGTCGTGGCCGACCATGCGCAGTTGGTGGTGCAGAGGGTCTTTATCACCTCCTCGAAGATGGTGGCGCTCCGGATCATGCGCCCGGCGCCCCTCGTGGCCCACGACAGCTCCGGATCTCCCGCAGCCCGCTCGTAGAAGCCGGAGAGGTCCTCGTCCAGCCGGAGAACGTGCCTTACCGTAGCCATAAGCCTTAACCTTTCTTCGGGCCCCGGCGGCGTGCCGACGGCTTCCACGATCCCGTAGCCCGGTCTGCCCCGGAAGATCCGGACGGTCCGCGGCGCGCTTCCGTTCAGGGGAAGGGTTGCTTCGAGGAGGTGTGCCTGTGCGTCGGGAAACATCGGAGGGTGGGCGGCGAGCCCGTGGGAGCGGAACGTGCGGGCGAGATCCACCGGCTCGCTGGCGGGGCCTACGAGGGGGAACTCGGTGGACCAGGCGTCTCTCGGGACTCTTATTGGCGTCTTCTCCAACGGGGTTCGCCTCTACAGCCCGGAGATGGCGTTGTTCAGCGCCTCTGCCGGTTCCACGGGGTCCTGCTCTACGCGCCGGACGGTGCTCTTGCCGTCTTCGTCTTCCTCGACGAGCCAGAGCTCATCCAATAGCGCGGACTCCTGCACGTCGGCGACGTGGGAGATGATGAAGATCTGGCCGAACGACCGCTTCAGACGCTCCAGGGCGAGCAGCACGTTGTTGCGCCGCTCGGCGTCCAGGCTACCGAAGACTTCGTCCAGGACGAGGAACCCAAGCGCCTCCGAGCCCCGAGCGGCGATAATTTTGGAGAGCGCGATCCTGGCCGACAGGCTCGCCACGTCGGCCTCGCCGCCCGAGAACCGCTCGATAGCGTACGAGTCGTCGAAGCGGTCGAGCAGCTTCACCCGGTAGTTCTCGTCGAACTCCATCCGCTCGTAGCGCCCGTCTGTCAGCTCGCGCACCAGGTTTGACGCCTCTACCTCCAGCATCGGTCGCACCCTTGCCGTAAGACCGCGGAAGAACTCGGTGAAGAGCTTGTCCATCTCGTCCATCCGCGCCGCCCCGGCGGCCCGCTCGTTGGCGAGCTTCCGGTCGGCTTCGAGCCGCTTCAGTTCCGCGGTTACGCGCTCGATGCGGTGGTCGGCGTCTCTCCACTCGCCGCCGGTGTGCTCCCGTGCGTCGCGCAACCGGGAAGCCTTCTCCTCCGCGAGCGTCACGCGCTCCCTGGCGGCGTCGTACTCTTCCTCGTCGAAACCTAGCGCTGAGATCTCGGTCTCTAGCCTCTTTGCCTCTTCGCTTGTCTCACGAGCCTTGCGTCGGGCCTCCTCCAGCGAGCGCTCGACCTCTGTACGAGTACCGATCCGCCGCTCCAGCTCCTCCGTCCGGCCCTGCACGCGCTCCAAGCGCGTTTTCTCCTCCCGCCGCTCGCGGTGGAGAACCGGATCATAGGAGACGCCGGCGAGGCTCTCCAGCTCGGCGGCCAACTCCTCGGCCCGTTCGCTCAACCCGGAGTGCTCGCGCGCCAGGTTCCGCATGCTGGGCAGGGCGTCGCGCAGGCTCCGCAGGTAGGTGCAACGGGCTTGAGCGTCTTCCAGGTCTGCCTCGGTGGGGGCGCGAGATCCGTCCAGGCGCGCCTCGAGATCTCGCTGGCGCTCGACTGCCCGCCTCAAGACCTCCCGCCGATCGGTAGTAGCGGTCTCGGCCCGGACGAGTGCCTCGCGCAGCTCGCGCCAGCGGTAAAGACGCGCCGCAACATTCTGCAGCTTCTCCTCCGCGGCGTCAGCGGTGTCGGCGTGTTTCTCGGCTTCTTCCAGCGCCTTTGCCGCTAGCCGCCGGAGGGCCGCGGCCTGTCGATTCAGGGTGGCCACTATCTCGTCGAACTCGCCGCTCTCGAACTCGCGGTGGCAGGTGGGGCAGTGGTCCTCGGTGCCGCTTTCGATGGCCTCCCGTGCCCGGTCCACGTTCTTCGCCTCGCGCTCGTTAGCGGAGGCTGCGCCTCGCCGGGCCGCCGCCAGCTCCCGCAGCTTCTCCTCCTCTTCGCGTAGTTCGCGCTCCCGCGCCTCCAGGTCCTCGCCGGCCGAGAGGATCTCCAGCTCCTCCGAGAGACGCTCGCACTCCCGTCGGGCCTCCGAGCACTGCTCGCGGGCCTCCCGCACCTCGTGCTCGCCGCGGCGGTGCTCGGCGTGCGCAACTTCGATCTCTCTGAGCTCGCGCAAATGCTCCTCTGCCCGTTCCAACTCCTCCTCCGCCTTCTCCAGCACCGCTACAGTCTCTGGGAGAAGCTCCGCGCCGTCCAGGTCGAAGAGGCCGTCCCAGCCCGGTAGCGGGCTACCCGCTCCGTCGAGCTCCTCCAGGGCGTCGAATATCTCGGCCTCGATGTCCGCCACGCGCTTCTGGGCGGCGCGCAACTCCTTGCGGTCCCAGTCGCGCTGCTCGACGCGTTGCCGGTCCTCCTCCAGGCGCTTCAGCTCCGCCTCGAGCTCCGGCAGCCGGGCTACCTGGGGCTTGAGTTTCATCAGCTCTTCTTCAGCGGCGGAGATCTCGGCCAGGTCCCGCTCGGAATCCTCGATCCGGTCCCCTGCGCGGCGACGCTCGGCCTTAGACTCCTGCAAGGCGTTCACGAGCTTAGTGTGCTTGCGGTGGGCGACGTCCAAAGCAGTGCGGGCCTTGCGGGTGGCTTCCAGCTCCGCCTGCGCGGTCTCGTACTCGCCGGAGATGCGCTCCAGCTCCTCCTCCAGGCGCATGAGCTCGACCTGAAACTCTTCGAGCTGCTGCTTCAAGGAGTCCTCGTCCGCCTCGGCAAGGCGGGATTCGATGAGTCGAGCCTCGGCGCGCAGGTCGTTTCGGTCGTCGCGCAGGAGCTTCTGGGCGTCCTCGACGCGGCTGACGCCGAGCATCTTCGAGATCTTGCGCACCCGACCGATGCCGTCGTCTTGGGCAAAGAACTTGAGCTCCTTCTGCTTCGCGTAGAACGTCGCCTCGAACGCCGTCCGATCCATCCGCAGCAGGTGCTCCTCGACCCACCGCGTCACGTCGGTCGTGCTGGTGACGATGGCTCTACCCGAGGAGTCCCGCGCCTCCGCTGTCGTGTTGTTGCTCTTGAGCCCACGCCGCACCGTGTAGGAATCTCCTCCGAGGGCGAGCGTAACCTCCACTACAGTCGGGTCTTTCGCCGAGCCGCTGCTCCAGGGGATCAACTCGTTCTGGAACCGTGGCCCGCCGCCCCTCGACCCGAAAAACGCCCACAAAATGCTCTCGAACAGCGTGGACTTCCCCGAGCCGTTCCTTCCGACGACCCCGATGGCCCCCTCCGGCGGCAGCAATTCCACCGGCTCCCGAAGCTGCTTGTAGTTCTCTATGTAGAGCCGTTCCAGGTTCACGCAGCACCTTCCTCGCTGGCCGACCGCGCGAGATAGCCGCGCCCCTTCTCCAGGAATTCCGCGGCGAACTTCTCCTCCAGTTCGCCGCGCTCCCGCCGCGCCTTCACGAACCCCGCAAACTCGTCCTCCAGAGGCCCGAAGACCGCCGAGATCGGGCCGCTCTCCCGCTCCTCTGGCAGCTCCTCGGCGTGGACCTCCAGGCTGAAGTTCAGGCAGCGGCGCTGCAGGTCGCGCAGGAGGGCGCGGTCCACGCCGCTGGCTACCCCGCGCCGCACGTCGTATGCGCGCAGGCGCACGATCGCGCCGTCGAGGTCTACGCCTTC
>JALZEL010000107.1 GCA_030862075.1 Actinomycetota bacterium
GTCTGTCCGCCGTGGGAGTGGCCGGAGAGCTGCAGGTCGAAGGAGGCGGTCGCGGCGCTCTTGTCCGCAAAGTCGGGCTCGTGGGCGAGGAGGATGGCGGCGCCTTCTTCCGGGAGATTTTCCAGCACCCGATCGAGGCCGTCCATATTCTCATAGACGTCGTCGACGCCGCAGAAGTGCAGCGTTGCGCCGTCCCGGTGCAAGGTTTGAACGGCGTTGCCCAGCTCGGTCACGCCTCCCGCGAGGAGAGCGCGCCGGACTACTCCGGCGTCGGTCCTGTGATCGTGGTTGCCGAGGACCGCGAAGACTCCGTCGGGAACGCGCAGACGGCGGAGCGGGGCGGCGATCCCGGGGACGTGACGGATCAGCGAACGGAGCCGCGAGTAGGTGGTGAAGTCGCCAGTGATCGCGACGAGCTCTGGCTCTTCGGCGTTGACGAGGTTCACCAGACCCAGGAGGCGCCCCGGGGTCATCCAGCCGTCCGCGTGGAGGTCGCCGATCTGGGCGATCCGGTACCCGTCGAACTCCCGAGCGAGACGGGGCAAGACGAGCGAGACGGAGACGACCTCTACGTCCGCCGGCTCGACCTCCCGCGCGTAGTAGGCGAGGCCGGCCGTCCCCAGGAGTGCGCCGCCGAACGTAGCTTTAAACGAGGTGCGAAGGCGTGTTCCGCGTACGTCCACGGTCCCACAGTTTAGACGCCGAAGTGGAGAAAGCACGGCGCCTCGATTCACACCGAGCGGAGGATACCCGGCCGAGTTCCCCGTAAAGGAGAAGGACGCTGCTACCGCTGAGAACCGAAGGATTTAACGAAGTTCGCCAATTACGCAGAGAGCGCCGAGGCCTCGGATACGGTTACTAGTCCACGATCACGGGGACGCGCTGGACCACGTTTGCGCCGTAGCCGCCGTAGTTCCAGGCCTCATCGTTGTCCGTGGGTTGCGTCCTTCCGGACGCGTCGGTGGCGCGTACGCACAGCTCGTGCTCGCCGGGCTCCGCGTCCCACTCGTAGTACCACGGCCTCCAGGCGTAGTGCCCGATGGGCTCGCCCAAAGCGGCGGCGTCCCACGTGCGACCGCCGTCGGGGCTGAACTCGACCCTCTCGACGAGGGCCCATCCCGACCACGCGCGGCCCTCCACGAGGGTGCGTCCCGCCCGCACGTGCCGCACGCGGGAGAGGTAGTCCGGGATGCCCGGCGGCACCATCAGGGCATGCGGGTTCTTGCGGGTCATCGGCGTGCCGGGGTCTTCTTCGGATTGCTTGTGGCGGTACCTATCCGTTTGCTGGAAGCCCTCAAAGGGCTCGCCGATGGCCCTGATCTCCTTGAGCCACTTCACCGAGGCCATCCCGTACCACTCCGGCACGATCAGGCGCAGGGGGAAGCCGTGCTGGGGGGGTAGCGGCTCGCCGTTCATCCCGTAGGCCAGCATCACCCCGTCGTCGAGGGCGTCCTCGAGCGGGAGGCTCCGCTCGAAGTCTTGCTCGACGCCCCCCTCGACCCCCCGGTCGTGGCCCGCGAAGATCACCTCTACCGCCTCGTCCGAGAGCCCGGCCTCCTGCAGGATCGGCCTTAAAGGCGTGCCGGTCCACTCGGCGCACCCGACCGCCTCCTCGCGCCACGGGGCCGAGACCGGGCGCGGGTACAGGTGCGCCCGCCCGTTTCCGGAGCACTCCATCACCACGGGCACCGTGACCGCCGGCCGGGTCTTCAGGTCGTCGAGGGTCAGCCTCAAGGGGTTGCGCACCAGCCCTCCAACCGGAAGCTCGTAGGTGGTCGCGTCGAGGAAGGGGATGTCGTAGTGGATGAGGAGGTAGTGCATGCCCGCAGGGGTAACAGGATAGCGAAGCCCTTCGAGGTGCATCCCGTGGTTCCTGAGGGCGAGCCCCACCTCTTCGCGACTATACTCCTGGCTCTTCGTGGGTTCCGTCATCGTCGTGCTCCTTTGCGTGCCGTTTATCTCCGGCGCGTTCTCCTTGTTGCAAGTCTAACCCTACCCCGGCCCCGCCGCTCTGCGCCCCGGCCAAGTAGTAAGGTACGGGGGTGCGCATAACTATCACCACGGCCGGTTCGCGCGGCGACGTACAACCGTATGTCGCGCTCGGGCTGGGCCTCAAGGAGGCCGGGCACGAGGTTCGCCTGGCGACTTACACGCCTTTTGAAGGTTTCGTCAGCGGGCATGGGCTGGGTTACCATCCGATTACGGGCGACCCTGGTGGGATCGTGGCGGATCTGATCGAGAGCGGCCTAAACCCCGTAAAGTTCACCCGAACCTTCCGCCGGTTCTTTGGTTCGATCCTGGAACGCAACCTCGCCGAGTACGGCAAAGCCTGCCAGGACGCCGACGCGGTCGTCTACTCGCCGGTCGGTTTCTTCGGCCAATACATCGCCGAAGAGATGGGGCTCCCGGCGATGGGGGCCGCGGTGCAGCCACTCTTCAGCTGTACCCGCCGCTTCCCGAGCTCTCTCTTGGGACGCCCGCCCGGCGAGTTTCTCACCGGGGGACCCCTCGGCGGCTTCTACAACTATTTGACCTACCTGGCCGCGGAGCAGCTCTTCTGGCAAGCCATGCGGCCAGTGTCCGGCGAAGCCCGTAAGAAGCTCGGCCTGGATCCCCTGCCGTTCTTCGGTCCTTTCGCGGACATGAACCAATCCCGTTCGCCCATACTCCACGGCTGGAGCCCGAGCGTCTTGCCCGAACCGCCCGAATGGGGAGACTGGCTGTGCACCACCGGCTACTGGTTCCTGGATCAGTCCAGCTGGCAACCACCGGACGAGCTGATCGACTTCCTGGACGCCGGACCGGCGCCGGTGAGCGTCGGCTTTGGCAGCATGAACGACGCGGACCCCGAGGAGATCACCGCGCGGGTGCTCGAAGCGCTCCAGCGCACCGGACAGCGGGGTCTTCTTCTCACCGGATGGGGCGGCATCAGCAACACCGACCTGCCAGACGAGGTCTTCAAGGTGGACGAAATCCCTTACGACTGGCTCTTTGGCCGGGTGCGGATAGCGGTACACCATGGCGGTGCCGGCACGACGGCGGCTTCGTTGCGAGCCGGCGTCCCTACCGCCGTGGTCCCGTTTTTCACAGATCAGGCGTTCTGGGGCTGGCGGGTGATGACCCTGGGCGCGGGCCCGGAGCCCATTCCGCGCGCCAAACTCTCAGCCGAGCGTCTCGCAGGTGCGATTCTAGCCGCGACGAACGTCGAGATAAGGGAGCGGGCGCGGCTGTTGGGCGAGGAGATCCGCACGGAGGACGGTGTGGGCCGGGCGGTCGAGGCCTTCCATCGCCTCGTGGTACGCGCATGAGCGGCGGACGTCGAAGCGGGCAACAGATCTCGTAAAGGGAAAGGAAAAGATGAGCTCTACGAAGCGCGGAACGCGGGGCGGTGTGGAGGAGTACGAGGAAAGGTGGGAACGGGCGGGGGCACGCGACGCAGAGCAAGAGCCGCAGCTCAGCGTCGTGGGGAACCTGGAGGGCGACTGGAGGGTAGAGCGCTTGAGCGGCCCGGTGCCGATGCCGTTTGTGTGGAAGCGGATCAGGAGCGGCCGGGGGACGACCCGAGCCGTGCCCTTCGGACCGAAGCTATCCTTCAGGCTCGAGCAGCGCGAGGGGCACGTCGCCCTGATCTACCTCGGACCGCTGTCCTTCTTGCTCGACGAACTGCGCCTGGAGGCGAACGGGACGTGGCTCGGGCGGGCGAACGCGGCTGGGGTCCGGTACGCCTGGGTTCGGATGACCCCCATGTAGGGTCCACCAAATGCTAACTTCGGAGGCCTCTCTACTCCGGCGTGATCCCGGCGCGGAAGAGAGCCTCGCCGCCGACTCGGCCCGGCCGTCGTAAGAGGTCGCCCTGATCGCGTTCATCAGCGCGGGGTCAGGCGCCCGAGACCACGGTTTTCAGGCTCTCTTCATGAGGGCCTTGTAGGTCTGGTGGAGGTGATCCGAGATGGTGACGATCGCGAAGATTGCGCCCACGAGCCGGGTGACGCGCGGCGCGAGCACGAGCCCGTAAGTGAAGAAGGAGGCCACCCACTGGCCGACGCAGAACTGGCAGGTTATGAGCTCTCCCAAGGATCTCCTGAGGCCTTTGCCCCGGGGCTTCTCCTCGACGGTCTTGGGGCTCTCTTTCTCCTGACGCTTGGTGAACGGGGCGCGCAAGGGGCTCGTGACCGCGTCCTGGGCGACCAGCAGGCTGAGTTTGTGCGTAGCCACCCCGAGCAGCGCGATATCGCTCGCGTCCACCCGCTCGGGCAGGGACCGTCCACTGCCCTTAACGACCAGGAGGAACACGGCGAAGATAAGGTTAAAAAGACCGGCGAGGGCGGCGTAGGAGGGCAGCTCCCGATCCTGGCCCCCGTAACCTTCGAAGATTTCCTGCGGTGCCTTATCGCTCAAGATCCAACTCCCTCGCTGCCTGGCTGTTGCGTCGCTTTACTGGCCGATTATACAGGGGACCAGCGAGGACGAGCGCGCGGATCTCCGCGAACCGGAAAGGGCCCAAGTGTGCAAATCGGCTACGCACCGTAGCCAACGCGCACGGGGATCGCGGACGAGGCGCCGATGCGCTAGGCTATGTTGGAAAGAGCGAGCGGGAGCGTAAGGCTGCTATGGGCATCGTCGTCCAGAAGTACGGTGGCAGCTCGGTAGCGACGGCCGAGCACATAAAGGCCGTGGCCGAGAGGGTGAAGAAGGCCCACGAGGAAGAGGGCCTTAGCCTCATCGTGGTCGTCTCGGCAATGGGCAAGACCACCGACCGTCTCCTCGGGCTCGCGGGCGAGGTCGCCCGCGAGCCGTC
>JALZEL010000130.1 GCA_030862075.1 Actinomycetota bacterium
CCGAGAGAGGAAGCCTGAGTCTGCTACTGCTGGGCGCGGCCCTGGTGGGTCTCGGCTTCAACACCAAGACGCTGCAGGCGTTCCTGGTCTTGCCCGCCTTCTACCTGCTGTACCTGCTCGCGGCTCGTGCCAGCTGGCGGCGCCGTTTCGTACACCTCGGGGTCGCGACGGTCGTGCTGCTCGCCGTGTCGCTTTCCTGGGCCTTGGTGGTCGATCTGACCCCATCCGACGAGCGCCCCTACGTGGGTGGCAGCGAGGGGGACTCGGCGCTCAACCTGGCCTTCGGCTACAACGGCCTGGAGCGTCTGCTCGGGCGGAGCGACGGGCCGGGGGGCCCTCCACCAGGAGGAGACAGTAAAGCAGGAGACGGGAAGGCCGCCGAGAAGTCGTCCGACGCTAAGGGCGCAGACAAGGGAGGCGCCCCGAAGGGCGGACCGGGAGGAGGCGGTGGACCGGGAGGCGTCGGCGAGAACGGCGAGCCGGGACCCCTGAGGCTGCTCAACCAGCAGCTCGCCGGGCAGATAGGGTGGCTCTTGCCGCTGGCCGTGGTCGGCCTGGTCGCGGGAGGCTGGCAGAGACGAACCCGCCTGCCGCTCGGCTCGCGACAAGCGGCCCTCGTCATGTGGGGAGCATGGCTCTTTACGGGTGCCGCCTACTTCAGCATTTCGGGGTTCGGGCACCGCCATTATCTGGTGATGCTCGCCCCGGCCGTGGCGGCGTTGGTGGGCATCGGCGCGGTGGCTTTGTGGAAGGATTTTCGGAGCCCCGGCTGGCGCGGGTGGCTCTTGCCCCTAACGCTGGTCGGTGTGGCGGCAGTACAGGCATACGTCCTCTTCGACTACGCCGTCTGGCGAGCCTGGCTGATACCCGCGGTGGTGGGCTTGTGCCTAGCAGCGGCCGCGGTACTCGCCCTCGTTCGCCTGAGGCCCGCCGCGAGGGTTCGCAGCTTCGCCGTGGGCGCGGCGACCGCGGGGATGCTGGCTCTGCTCGTAGCTCCGGCAGCCTGGTCCGCCTACGCCTCTCTGTCGCTGCAGGGCGGCGGACCGACGCCCGCTGCCGGCCCCCAGCCTATCGAGGCGGAGGGAGGACCGGGCGGTCCTGGCGGCGGGCCCCCGCCGGGCGGCCCCGGAGGGCCCCCAGGTGGTCCCGGCGGCGGACCTCCGCCCGGTGGTCCCGGAGGTCCAGGTGGTGGGCCTCCGGGTGGTGGTCCGGGTGGTCCCGGCAGCAGGGAAGCCGACCCGGTTCTGTTGGATTACCTGCAGGCAAACAAGGGCGACGCCACGTACCTAGTCGCCGGCCCCAGCTCCATGACGTTGTCCCCGATCATCTTGGGCACCGACGAGCCGGTGATCAACCTGGGCGGGTTCATGGGCGGCGACCCGGTCTTAACCCCCGAAGAGCTCTCCGATCTCGTGAACGGGGGTGCCGTGCGCTTCTTCATGGTACCGGACAGGGAGGCCGAAGCCGGGGGTCCCGGCGGTCCTCCGGGCATGGACAACGAGGCGGTGACCTGGGTTCAGGACAACTGCGAGAAGGTCCCGCAGGAGGAGTGGCAGTCGCCGGAGGAGGACGAAGAGCAGGGTGGCGGCCCTGGAGGCCCGGGAAGGGCCCAGGCGCTCTACGACTGCGGCACGCAAGGAGGACAGTAGCCGATGGCAGACAAGAGCGCGCAGGGGACGATCGAGTTGAGCAAGCCCCCCGACAAGACGCCCGCGCGGGACGCGGCGGGTGCGCCACCGCTAGGACGGCGCATCTTCAGCGTGCGCAACGTAGCCTCGTTCCTGCTAGCGGTGGCCGTGCTGTACCTGATGTCCCGGGAGTTTCTGAGGGTCGACTTGGGCGGGACGTGGGCGAGCTTGCGGGGTGCGAACGCCGCGCTGTTCGCCCTCGCCTTCGCGGTATTCTACTGCTCGTTCCCCTTGCGCGCCCTGCGTTGGAAGGCCCTGCTCAAGAACGTCGGCTACAGCGGTGACGCCGGGCAGCCCGTGCCGTCGACCCTCGGGCTGACCAGGATCATGTACCTCGCCTGGTTCGCAAACTGCGTAGCCATCGCCCGGCTCGGGGACGCCTACCGCGGCTACCTCTTGAAGAGGAAGGCGGGCGTCTCCTTCGCAGTCACGCTCGGAACCATCCTGGCCGAGCGGTTGTTGGACCTCCTGGTGCTGGCCACGATGATGGGGGTGAGCATGCTGGTGATTTTCGGCGGCTCGCTGCCGGCCGAGGCCCTCCAGGCGCTCGCGGCCGGCCTGATCCTCTCGGTCGTAGGCGTCGTGGGGCTCCTCTCCATGCGGCGCTTCCGGTGGGCGTTCGAGCGGATCCTACCCAAACGCCTGCACGCCCACTACTCCCGCCTGGAGCACGGCGTCGTCGGCTCGTTTCACGAGAGGCTCCCGGTGCTCGTCGCCCTCTCCGTGGCCGGTTGGGTCCTGGAAGGAGCGGCGCTCTACGTAACGGCGTCGGCCGTGGGCACCCCGGTCTCGATCGCGGGCGCCCTGGTAGTCGCGCTCGCCGCCTCGCTCCTGACGGCGGTGCCGATCACGCCAGCGGGCCTGGGCTTCACGGAGGCGGGCATGGTGGTCATGCTCGGGTGGCTGGGGTTGGATGTGGCTACCGCGACCGCCGCCACCCTCCTCTTCCGCGTCATCAACTACTGGAGCATCGTCGCCTTCGGCTTCGTCCTCTACGTCTTCGGCCGCGAGAGAAAGCGCTCGGCCGAAGAAAGCTCGGGTGTGTCCGGTGAACCTAAAAGAATCCATAAGCTTTTCACGGGTCGATCATAGCCTGCGGAAACCCACTAGAGAGCGAGATGAAGAACTCGACGAAGAAAGGGAGGGGTTCCATGATCAACAAACCGATGCTACGGCGGGACGACACGCTGCCG
The DNA here is from genome assembly GCA_030862075.1 of Actinomycetota bacterium. Classification (GTDB taxonomy): domain Bacteria; phylum Actinomycetota; class Rubrobacteria; order Rubrobacterales; family Rubrobacteraceae; genus Rubrobacter_F. The sequence continues at coordinate 2,882 of JALZEL010000130.1, forward strand.
CACCGGCAGGTCTCGGTCGAGGTGGTAGTTCCCGTCTACAACGAGGAGAAGGCCCTTGCCCAGAGCATACCCGCCCTGTGCGCCTACCTAGAGACTTACTTCCCCTACCGCTGGTCGGTCGTCATCGCCGACAATGCCTCCACCGACACTACGCTCTCCGTCGCCGAGAACCTCGCCGCCGCCAACCCTCGCGTCTCCGTCTTGCACCTAGAAGAGAAGGGCCGCGGGCGGGCGCTCAAAGCTGCCTGGCTCGCCTCCGAGGCGGACGTAGTCGCCTACATGGACGTCGACCTCTCGACGAACCTGTGGTCCTTCTTACCGCTGGTGGCGCCGCTGGCGACCGGGCACAGCGACGTGGCTATAGGCTCGCGTCTCTTGAGGGGAGCTATGGTGACGCGCCAGTGGAAGCGGGAGGTGATCTCGCGCTGCTACAACCTCCTCATAAAGACCCTCTTCGGCAACCGCTTCTCCGACGCCCAGTGCGGCTTCAAGGCGGTCAAGCGCGGCGTGGCACAAGAGCTCTTGCCACAGGTCGTGGACGGCGAGTGGTTCTTCGACACCGAGCTGCTCCTGTTGGCCGAGGAGCGCTGCCTGCGCATAAGCGAGGTTCCGGTCGATTGGATCGAGGACCTCGACAGCCGGGTCGACGTAGCCTCCACCGCCCTGAAGGACGTGAAGGGGCTCCTGCGAGTGCGGGTGCAGCGCCTGCGCCGCCGGTTCACCGAACGGCGGTTCCCCGAAGCCTCGGATGCCGCCCACCACGCACTGTCCTGGCGACTGATAGCCGAGCGACCGCCGAGGCTCGCAAAGCAAGCGGGCAGGGAAGTAGAGCCAGGCGTGGTTGAAGTCGAAGTGGGCGACGGCCGCGCTCGCATAAGGGCGGCGGGATAGGCCGGTAGCAGTCGGAGACATTCGTATACCACGAGGGAGGTAGGGTGCATGAAAGGGATGGTTCTGGCGGCCGGCAAAGGTACCAGGCTCTTCCCGCTTACGGGCGTGATCCCGAAACCGATGGCCCCGGTCGCGGGCAAGCCTGTGCTGCAGCACATCTTCGATCTCCTGGCGAGGGCGGACGTCGAGGAGGTTCACGCCAACGTACACTACCTGGCCGACGCCATCCTCGGGCTCTACGGGGAGGAGACGCGGGTGGACGGCGCGAAGATTCTATTCACTCGCGAAGAGCAACTTACGGGGACGGCCGGAGGGGTCAAGCGACTCGCCTCAGCGGGCGTCTTCGACGAGACGTTCGTGGTGATCATGGGCGACGCCCTGACCGACGTGGATGTGCCCGAACTGGTCGCCTTCCACAAGACGAAGGGAGCCCTCGCTACGCTGGCGCTAAAGAAAGTCGAAGATACCTCTGCGTACGGGGTAGCCGAACTGGATGCCGATAAAAACATCCTAAGGTTCCAGGAGAAGCCGAAGACCCGGGAAGCCGCAAGCAACCTCGCTAACACTGGAATTTATATCTTCGAGCCAGAGATCCTCGATTACGTCCCGGACGGTAAGTTCTTCGATTTCGCTGAGGACGTCTTCCCCGCGCTGCTTTCGGCCGGGGAGAAGATCGTGGGCCACGACGAGGGGGGATTTTACTGGTCGGACATCGGCACGCTCGAGTCGTACCGGAGGGCCCAACGCGACGCGCTCTCGGGAAGGGTGGCGGTCGAGGTGCCCGGGGAGCAGTGTGGCCAGGGTCTGTGGATCGCGGAGGACGCCCGGCTCCACCCCTCCGTCTACGGACTTATAGAGGGCTACGCCTTCGTCGGTCCGAACGCCGTAATCGGCCGGGGCGCTAGCCTCTCGCAGGGCGCGGCGATCGGGGACGACTGCCAGGTATGCAGCGGGGCAACCGTAAAACAGAGCGTTCTCCTGCCCGGCTCCACGGTGGGGAGCGGAGCGTACCTGGAGGACTGCATCGTCGGGCCCGGCTACGAGATCCGGCCCGGGGAGCGAATCTGGGGCGGTGCACTCGTCCGCGGGGCGGCCTGAAGAGACCGAACGCTTCACCACTACCACAACGCGTAAGGAGAACGAACACAAGTGTGGCATCGAGCGAACCACCCGCCATCCAGCGACTCCGGGACGCCGGAGCTGTTGCGTATAGCACCTCTCCCACATAGGGCGAGACAAGCTCCTGAGCCCCGAGGAGGAGCCGGAGCTCTCCAGGGCCGCTAGCTGGCAGGGACACCGACGCGGACTTGTGATGTTCTATGTAAAATAGTAAACAAGCATAGGGAAACACACGCAGAAGGTGTATCCGCAAAGGGGCATATGAAAGAAGACCTCCTGGACATTCGTGTCGGCATTAAGTCCGGTCGTTACGTTAACGAGGCGACTATCTCGCAAGGGATCGTCCAGCGCCTTTTCCGCACCCTAGGGTGGCCCGTCCACGACACGGAGGTTGTAGCGCCCCAGTACTGGTTGCAGCAAAAGGGCCAGTATACACTCCCCGGCCCTCACTTTATAGTTACAGAATATCGCTGTTTGCAGGGTTTTTCCTAAGTGGGCGATGCTGGAGTCGAACCAGCGACCCCCTCCTTGTAAGTTAGGTTAGGGTTTTCCTCTTGCGTTCTGTCCTGTTAGGGAATCCCGCTTATCTGAGCGGTTTTTGACACTTCAGTTCGGGAGCGAATCCGGCTGTGTTCGGCTCTGTTCTGCTCCGGTTGCAGCACGGTTGCAGCATCTAGTCCTCTCAGGCCTGCCTCATTTTCACCTACACTGTCAGGATCTGGTAGCGCATTGGTGAGAGAAAGTTGCGCAAGATGTGCCGAGCAGGCGATGCTCGGGTACCTGGGCGGGCCTCGGATCGGGGCGGTCTCCTACAATCTCTCACACACCTACGCCCCGCCCGGTCTGCTCGCGGCCTTCGGCCTCCTGACTGGAAGCTCCCTCCTCGTGTCGGTGGCCCTCGTGTGGTTTTCTCACATAGGGTTCGACCGGATGGTGGGCTTCGGGCTCATGTACCCCACCGGATTCTTCGACACCCACCTGCATCGTCTCTGAAACCAACGTGATAGGAGCCTTCACAGCGCCTCTCGTGGTTTGCTAGGTTCTTCTTTGGGACATGAGTGTTAGGGGGAACATCTCGAATCAAGTCCATTCTGTCAAGCCGTGCTCAAGGACGCTCCGGCTACATGCGGACGGGTTGTAGAAAACGTGAACGCTGGCTCCGGCTGGATAGCGGAAGCTCGGTTCTAGTCGCTGCACCCAATTTCAAGGCGCAATGCGAACCTCCACTGAGTTGATAAACCATTGGAAATTGGTCCTACTGTGTAATTCCATATCGTTGGCCCTCGCGATATCGAAAGTTCTGGTTCCAACCGTAACGACAACGGACTGACCGCCCGGCACAGGCCCGGAACTGAACAACTGGGCAAAGTAGTGCTGACCGCGGGTCAGGTTTTCCCTGTGCACATTTAAGTCGTCACCGTCGGTCTCCGCATAGGAATTAGACATCAGGGACAGCGAAGGTTCGGTAACATTCGGGTGAAGAACATTCATCATGAGGAAGTTGTTTTGATTGGCCCATGCATTCGACCATCCGAACTCATCATCCATGCGCACATCGTGAGTGCCTATTGTGCTCTGAGCATCGATGAGGACTTCTACGAGACCGGTTGTGGGCGCCTCGAATCCAAACGCTATCTGGGCCTCGGCGGTTGCCGACGCGTAGTCAAAATCTCCGGCATCGCCGCAATCCATGGTGGCCTCGTTGCCTACCAAGCCCGAAGATGGGTCTAGAAAGAGCAGTCGGTCGACCCAGAAGTTATCGCTGGCTTGAGGAACAAACCTGAAGAGGAACCCGAAAAACGGCGGCCTGAACAAGAACCACCGGTGAGGGTCAGACGGATCATCATCCGGCACAAGCGTCCCCCAGGGTAACGGAAACCTATGCAGTGGAGACAAGCTCGTCCACTTGTCGAGATTCTTTGGCAGGTTATAGCCCGGTGCTACCTCGCCATCGGTGTCAGTAAGGATCTCCCGCAGCCTTTCATCGGACTCTCTTCCTATTTCCCTCAGTTTCTGGGGGCTTATTTCAAGCTTTCGAAGAAGGGCGTTAAGCCTCCGTTTGCGCGCCTTGTTCTCCTTTCTGTAGTCAAGATCTAAACCAGCGGGAGGTTGCCAGAGATCACGAAAGCGGAGGCGCTCGTGTTTCATCGCCTCCCGCAGTTCAGCTAACTTCTTCGCTCCTAGAAGATCGTGCAATTGACGGCGAAGACGTTCGATGAGTTCATCAGCCTTTTGACCGCGTGACTCATTAGCCTTGCGTCGCCGTCCTTCCTGGTTAGTGAATGCTTTTTGCGCTAACTCACGATCCCGCGCCGAGAAGTTCATCAGAAAGGGCAAATTGCGAGTGGTGTAGTAACAATTTGGCATTTGAGTACTCCTTGTTTACGGCAACCCTTGGTAGGTTACACTTTTCTACTCACAGGTCTCACCGAACGCCATATGGAGCCGGAGCTACTTACTTTGTACTTTGTCGGCGGCGGCTGAGGCTCCAATGCCACCTACTGCCGCCCCGGCTTGTGCTCCTTCTGACCCTCCTAGCGCTCCACCGACTACCCCCCCTACTACAGCACCAGCACCGTCAGCCGCCATTGTAAACAGTCCTCTTCTGGCCCTTGCAGCCGCTGCCTCCCCTCCCTCCCCATCCCCGCGTAGCCCATCTAGCAGAGCGGTCTGGAAAGCGTCTACTGCTACGCTTCCAATTGCGAGCGCCGTCGGGGTAGTATCAGCTTCTAGCACCATGTCTTGGTATATATCGCGCACTTCACGAAAAGCTACGTCCTCACGCCTATCTTCGCCATGGGCCTGTGCAAACATCACTTCAAGGATGCGGCCCAGACGGTCAGCGTCGCGACCTGTGATTAGGTGGTCGCCCCGGAGTCGGCTTAGCCCTATGTTTGTGGCTTGCAGCGCATCGCCCCTGGCGCGCTCTAACGCTCGACGAGCCTCACGCACAAAAGCCCCGTGAATGTCGCCTGCAGAGCGCCCGCGGAGTCTCTCCCTGGTTGTAACTTTCGGGCGGTCCTGCGCTGGCGTCGGTCCTGCAGTAGCCTCGGTAGCAGCGTCCGCGTTAGCTTCAGAGTGCTCGGCGTTTCGTTCTGTCACGATTTATCTTCCTTCCTTGTCATGAGGTAGGGCACCCACCCTATCACTACGATTAATGCCCCGAGACCAACAAGCTGTCAAGGCCTTTGAAGAAAAGGCTGAAACCTCCGCACTTATATAAGCCCAAAGGTAGGGAGCAGGTTTCCGAGAAGATCATAGTGCGCCTTCCGGGATTAGCTTGACATGTGCCTCACTTGCGGTCATGGTTGTAGTAGGAGAGGTGTAGCCTCTATGACGCGTATCCTCTTCTCAGTCTTGATAGCTAAGGAGAAAGGCCATCAAAGGGTTTTTCCGTAGTTGGAGGAGAGCGCGGTAACAGACGGTTGACAAAACCTTTTCATGGAAGGAGAAAGGTTATGGAACGCGCATACTACAAGCGGGACCGCCGCATCGTGGTTGAAGAAATTCCTGATGTAAGAGCTGTGCAAGTTAGCGCTGATGAACGTGGCGTACCCAGAGTCAGCGCGGAAAGCTTCGGCACCTCGGCTGCCGAGACTGTGCGCTCAAATGTAAGTACGGAGCTTCCTGAAGGTGAAGATGCTGTGACCGCATTTGAGCAGGCTAATTGGAGGTTCGTGACACCGTCTCCCGATATGACACGGGCTTTATCGGCAGGAGAAAGCGTCCGTGAGGCTGAGGAAGTTGGCAAAGTAATAATTGGTAGAAGCGGTTCGGTGGCGGTTGCGACCAATAGGCTGAATGTTCAGTTGCAGCCAGCGCTGTCCGAAGAGGAGTGCGAAGCAATACTATCGGAAAAGAACCTCGATGTGCTTACGAAGCTAAACTTCGCACCCAATCTTTATGAAGTAGTTGCTCAGGGGAGAGAGGACGCTCTGGATGCGTCTGTCGAGTTACATGAAGACGAGCGATTCATTTTGGCTGAGCCGAGCTTTATCGAGCATATTCCTCAGCGGTTAACGCCGAGCGACCCACGCTATCCAGAGCACTGGCAGTGGAACAACATCGGGCAGACCGGAGGTACACCTGATGCGGATGTGAGCACACAGGAAGCGTGGGACTCTACGCGTGGTGCCGGGATTCGCGTGGCCGTAATTGATAACGGCTTCGATGCGGACCACGAAGACCTTGCTACAGGCGTATCGGCTATGAGTGGCTTTTTCCGCCAAGTGGTTGGAGGAGGTGCCACGTTTATGCAGGGCATCGGTGGAATGCCCGACCACGACCATGGCACTTTCTGTGCAGGTATTGTGGGGGCACGTCATAATAATGGGCGCGGCGGTTGTGGCGCAGCACCGGAATGCGAGTTGATGTTAATTGCTTGCCTAGGAGATCAAGTAGGCACGCAGAC
>JALZEL010000161.1 GCA_030862075.1 Actinomycetota bacterium
CGCTCGCCTACCTCCGCTCCATTCCGCCGGATGACTTTCCGCTAGTCGTCAAGGTGGACGGCCTGGCGGCGGGCAAGGGGGTCACAATCGCCCGGTCTTTCGACGAGGCCGAGGACGCTGTCAGGGCCGCCTTCGCCGGCGCGTTCGGGGCGGCGGGGGAGCGCCTGGTCATCGAGGAGTATCTCGAAGGGAAGGAAGCCTCCGTCTTCGCGCTCACAGACGGGCAGAACATCCTGCCGTTCGTGCCGGCGCAGGACTACAAGCGCATCTACGACGGCGACGAGGGGCCGAACACCGGCGGGATGGGAGCGTACTCCCCGACAATGTGGATGGAGCCCGCAACGTACGCTGCTATCTTGGAAGAGATCGTAACCCCTGCCGTCCACCAGCTCGCCCTCATCGGCGCACCTTACACGGGCCTCTTGTACGCCGGCGTCATGATCACACCCGAGGGACCCAAGGCTTTGGAGTTCAATTGCCGCTTCGGTGACCCGGAGACCCAGGCGCTCTTGCCCCGGATGGAGACGGACCTTTTGGAGCTCTTGGTGGCGTGCACGGAGGAGGACCTCACCGGGCGTGAGATCTCCTGGTCCAACGAAAAGGCCGTGTGCGTGGTACTCGCCTCCGAGGGCTACCCCGAGTCCTCTTCGGAGGGGGATGAGATCTCCGGCCTCGAAGACCTCTTTGGCTTGCAGGGCATCCACGTCTATCATGCGGCCACCCGCATGGAGGAGGGACGCATCTACACCGCCGGCGGACGCGTCCTCAACGTGGTCGGGACGGGTGACTCAATCATGGAGGCCCGCGCCCGCGCCTACGCGGCCGTCGAGCTAATAGACTTTCCCGGCATGCAGTACCGCACCGACGTAGCCCTGGAGGCTCTGGAGATGGAGGAGCTTTGACCCCGCTCGTAGGAATACTCGTCGGCAGCAAGTCGGACATGCCCATCCTGGAAAAATGCACCACGAGGCTCGAAGAGCTCGGCGTAGAGTACGATCTCAACGTGATGAGCGCACACCGCGACCCGAACGGCGTCTCCGAGTACGCAGCCACCGCCCGCGAACGCGGCCTGAAAGTAATAATCTGCGCCGCCGGCATGGCTGCCCACCTTGCCGGCGCCGTCGCCGCCCGCACAAGCCTGCCGGTCATCGGCATCCCGATTGCCGCCGGAGCTTTGGGCGGCTTCGACTCGTTGCTCTCCACGGTCCAGATGCCCTCGGGGGTGCCAGTCGCCACCGTCGCCGTGAACGGCGCAGTCAACGCCGCCGTTTTGGCCGCCCAGATCCTGGCCCTCTCTGACCCCGAACTCGCGGTGAGGCTGGAGGGTTAGTGCGGTGATCGAGCGCTACACCCTCCCTGAGATGGGCGCTCTTTGGAATGAGGAAGCGAAGTACCATGCCTGGCTAAGGGTCGAGCTCGCGGTCTGCCGTGCCCGCGCTGCTTTGGGCGAGATCCCTTCCGAAGAGGCCGAGGAACTCGCCGAAAAGGCGGACTTTGAAGTCGAGCGGATCCACGAGATAGAAGAAGAGACCAACCACGACGTCATCGCCTTCGTCACCGCCGTCTCGGAGACGCTCGCCGAAAAGAGCGCGGGCAGCGTCGCGCGCCACTTCCACTTCGGCCTGACCTCCTCGGACGTCCTCGACACCGCCGGGGCCTTGCAGCTCAAGGAGGCCTTGGGGCTCGTCCACGAGGAGGCGAAGGCACTCGCCGTTCTGCTCTGCGAGATGTCCCTGGCCCACCGCGACACGGTGATGGTCGGCAGGACGCATGGGGTCCACGCAGAGCCCACGACCCTGGGGCACAAACTCGCCGTGTGGGCCTTCGAGACGGAGCGGAACCTGGAGAGGTTGTCCCACGCCGAAGAGGTGGCCTCCGTCGGCAAGATATCCGGCGCCGTCGGCACCTACGCCAACGTGGACCCGAAGGTGGAGGCGCTGACCTGCGAGGAGCTCGGCCTCAAACCGGCACCGGCCTCGACCCAAATCCTGCAACGCGACAGCCACGCCGAGGTCCTCTCGACACTGGCCATCCTCGGCTCGACGATGGAGAAGATAGCCGTCGAGATCAGGGGCGCCCAGCGCACCGAGGTCCGCGAACTAGCCGAACCGTTCGGGCGCGGACAGAAGGGCTCCTCAGCCATGCCGCATAAGAGGAACCCTATCCTCGCCGAACGCCTCTGCGGCATGGCCCGCCTCCTCAGGGGCTACGCGAGCACAGCTCTAGAGAACAACGCCCTCTGGCAGGAGAGGGACATCTCCCACTCTTCCGCCGAGAGGGTGATCCTCCCCGACTCGACTACCCTCGCCCACTACATGCTCCGCACCACGACGCGCATCTTGGGAGGCCTGCACGTGGACGAGGACCGCATGCGCGAGAACCTGAATTCCGGCGGCGGCATCGTATACTCGGGGCGCGTGCTTTTGGCCCTTGTCGAGGCCGGGATGGACCGCGACGAGGCGTACACGCTCGTGCAAAGGGTAGCGATGCGGGCGTGGGAGGGCGAGGGCGGCCTCCGGGAGCTTTTGGAGGCGGACGACGAGGTGCGGACGAGGCTCGGCGAGGATCTGGATGACCTCTTCGATCCGTCGTACGCTTTGAGGAACCTGGGGACGGTGTTCGACCGCGTGGAGAAGCTAAAGAGGAGGTTGGAGGTTGGCTAAGGAGCTTTTGTACGAGGGCAAGGCCAAGAAGGTTTATGTTACGGACGAAGAAGGGGTGCTCCTGCACCGCTACAAGGACGACGCCACCGCCTTCGACGGCAAAAAGCGCGGGACCATAGGTGGCAAGGGCCGCACCAACGCGACGATGAGCGCGGCCGTCTTCGAGTACCTGGAGACGCAAGGCGTCCCGACCCACTTCGTAGAGCGGGCGGACGACGAATCCATAAAAACGAAGAGGCTGGAGATGCTTCCGGTCGAGGTCGTCGTCCGCAACGTGGCCGCGGGCTCGCTCGCCAGGCGCATCGGCTATGAGGAGGGGACGCCTTTGAAAGCGCCAATCGTCGAACTGTACCTCAAGGACGACGACCTGGGCGACCCCTTGCTCAACCGGCACCACTTCCGGGAGCTCGGGGTGGCGGACGAGGATCTAAACTTCTGCGAGGCTTTGGGCCTCAAGGTCAACGAGGTGCTGGCCCCCTACTTCGACGAGAGGGGCGTCACGCTCGTGGACTTCAAGATAGAGGTAGGGAGGGACGCTGAGGGGAATTTGATGCTTGCCGACGAGATCAGCCCCGACACCTGCCGCTTCTGGGACAAGAAGACCAACGAGAAACTCGACAAGGACCGCTTCCGGCGCGACATGGGCGGCGTCGAGGAGGCCTACGCCGAGATGCTCAGGCGCGTCACAGAGATCAAAGAACGCGGAGCGGTAGATTGAAGGTTCGCATCCTCGTCAGGCCCAAGAGCGGCATCCTCGACCCGCAGGGGGAAGCGGTCCGTCGCGCACTCCCCGCTTTGGGCTTTGGGGGCGTTTCGAGTGTCCACGTCGGGCGGCTCGTCGAGATGGAGGTCGAATCGGCGGGCGAGGTCGAGGGCATGTGCCGGCGCCTCCTAGCGAACCCCACGATCGAGGAATACGAGTGGGAGGTCATCTCTTGAAGATCGGGATCATCGTCTTTCCGGGCTCCAACTGCGACCGCGACGCCCTGTACGCGGTCGAGCGCGCAGGCGCCGAAGCGATCGAGCTCTGGCACGCCGATGCCGATCTAAAAAGCGTCGACGCCGTGGTCGTGCCGGGTGGCTTTTCTTACGGCGACTACCTGAGGCCGGGCGCCATCGCCCGCTTCTCCAAGGTGATGGGACCGCTGGAGGCGTTCGCCAAAGAGGGAGGACCGATCCTGGGCATCTGCAACGGCTTGCAGGTGCTCACCGAGGCCCACCTCCTGCCTGGTGCCTTGCTTCGTAACACGCACATGCGCTTCGTGTGCACGCGCGTCCGCACGCGCGTCGAGATTAGGGAGACGCCCTGGACCTCCCTATTTACGGTGGGCGACGAGATCACACTCCCAGTCGCGCACAACGAGGGCAACTACTTTGCCGATGAGCGTACCTTGCAAGAGCTCGAAGACGAGGGGCGCGTCGTGTTGCGTTACCTCGACAACCCGAACGGATCGCTGAACGACATCGCCGGCATTTGCAACGAGGGGCGCAACGTGGTCGGGCTGATGCCCCACCCGGAGCGCGTCTCGGATCCTATCCTGGGCTCCGACGCGGGGCTTAAGGTCTTCGAGTCTGTCCTTTCGTTCGCGGTGGCCGCCCTTTGAGCATACAGGAGACCTACACCGCCCTGGGGCTCTCGGACTTCGAGTACGACCGCATATTGGAGCTCATGGGCCGGGCGCCGAACTATTTGGAGCTGTCATTGTTCTCCGTGATGTGGAGCGAGCACTGCGGCTACAAGAACTCCCGGCCACTCCTCAAGAGGTTTCCGAACGAGGGGGCGCGGGTCTTGCAGGGGCCGGGGGAGAACGCGGGCGTGATCGAGGTGGGGGATGGCTGGGCGCTCGTGTTCAAGATGGAGAGCCACAACCACCCTTCGGCGGTGGAGCCCTACGAGGGGGCAGCGACCGGCATCGGCGGTATCATCCGGGACGTCTTAGCAATGGGGGCGAGGCCCGTCGCATTGCTCGACTCCCTGCGATTCGGGCCTTTGGGGGACGAGAGGAACCGTTACCTCTTTAGGGAGGTCGTGCGCGGCATCGGGGGGTACGGGAACGCTATAGGAGTCCCTACCGTAGGCGGCGAGGTCGAGTTCGCCCCCGCTTACTCCGGCAACCCGCTGGTCAACGCGATGTGCGTGGGGCTGGTCCGGGTCGAGGATCTCGTCCGGGCGCGCGCGGTGGGGGAGGGGAACCTCGTGGTCCTCTTCGGGGCGAAGACGGGCAGGGACGGCATCCACGGGGCGACCTTTGCTTCGGATGAGCTCACCGAGGAGTCCGAGGAGAAGCGGCCCAACGTGCAGGTCGGGGACCCATTCGCCGGGAAGATGCTCGTCGAGTGCTCTTTGAGCATGCTCGAAAGGGACCTTCTCGTCTCGTTACAGGACCTCGGGGCGGCGGGCATAACGTCTTCGGCCTCCGAGATGGCAGCGAAGGGCGGCGTCGGGATCGAGATTGACGCAGCTTATGTCCCGGTGCGCGAGTCGGGCATGGAGCCGTGGCAGATCGTTATCTCCGAGTCCCAAGAGCGCATGCTCGCCATCGTTGAGCCCGAGAAGGTTGGGGAAGTCCTAAAGGTCGCCGAACGGTTCGAGCTCGCCGCCGCCGTCGTTGGCCGCGTGACCGCTCACGGAGATCTCCGGGTCCTGTACGAGGGCGAGGTCGTAGGCACCGTCCCCGCGCGCTACCTCGCCGACGCCCCGCTCTACGAGCGCGAGGTCGTGCCACCCGCGTACCTCGAAGGGGATCGGAAGCTTGACATCGAAGGGGTTCCCAGACCCGAGGACTACAGTTCCGTCCTACGCGCCATGCTCGCCCACCCTAACCTCTGCTCCCGGCGCCCGGTGTACGAGCAGTACGACCATGAGGTGGGCACCGACACCGTCATCCTCCCCGGCGCCGACGCCGCCGGGATGAGGATAAAAGGCACTTCTCTGGGTTTCGCCGCTACCACCGATTGCCGGGGCCGCCACTGCTACCTCGACCCCGAAGGTGGTGGGGCAGCCGCCGTCGCCGAAGCCTACCGCAACCTCTCGTGCGTCGGCGCCGAGCCGGTCGCGCTAACCGACTGCCTGAACTTCGGCAGCCCGGAGAAGGCCGACGCTTACTACCAGCTCGCGTCGTGCATCGAGGGGATGGCCGAGGCCTGCGAAACTTTAGGAACCCCGGTCGTAAGCGGGAACGTAAGCCTGTACAACGAGACGGAGAAGGAGGCTGTCTACCCGACGCCCGCCGTGGGCATGGTAGGAGTCTTCGAGGACGTAGGACGCCACGCGACGCCCGGCATAAAACGCGAAGGGGACGCGGTCGTGCTCGTCGGCGACTTCCGGCCCGTTTTGGGGGGATCGGACTACCTGGAGATAGTGTACGGGCGAATAGCTGGTGCACCGCCTACCCCCGACCTCGCGTCCGAGAAGGAGGTCTCTGACGCGGTGCGGCGGGCCGTCGGCGCGGGGGTCTTGGACACTGCCCACGACCTCTCGGGTGGTGGGCTCGCGGTCGCGCTAACCGAGATGGCGCTTTCTAGCGAAGCTGGCATCGGGGCGGAGGTGCGGCTCTTGCCGGGTGGGCGTCAGGACGTGGCTCTCTTCGGGGAGGCGGGGGGATGCATCCTCCTCGCGGTCCCCGAGGAGCGACTCGGGGAGTTAATGGAGCATTTGGGCGGTGTGCCACATTCCCGGATCGGGCGTACGGGCGGAGAGAGGTTGAAGGTTGGGGGCGTGATCGAGGCGGGGCTCGACGAGCTTAGGGAAGCTTACGAACAAGACTTCTTCGAGCGTCATGCCCCGGAAGGAGGTCACCTTGGATAGCGTTTCTCCGGCCGCCTCCTATCTCAACGACCTCGTGGTCAGACTGGAGGAGGCAAGATAAGCGCAGACAACGTGGACAAAGTAAACGTCGAGCGCAAATTGGCGCTGTTCGATGACCACTGGAAGCTCCCGATCGTGTGCGAGTTGAACGGTCAACACGTCAAGTTGGTCAAGCTTCTCGGAGAGTTCGTCTGGCACCACGATGAGGAGGACGAACTGTTTTTTCGTCGTGAGGGGACGGTCTCGCATGGAGTTCCGGGATCGGGGCGTGTGGGTCGAGGAAGGCGAGTTTATAGTCGTTTCGCGTGGGGTCGAGCACAGGCCCGTTGCCGAAGAGAAAGCGCACGTGATGCTGTTCGAGCTCGCATCAACCCTCAACTCGGGCAACGTTCGAGGCGACCTGCCCGCGACAAAGCTGGAGCGGATCTGAGCGCCGTATGCAATAGTCTGTAGGACTGGAGAGCGCTTTTGAACAGGAGCATGGAGGAGTCGGGAAAGCCGAAGGAGGCCTGCGGAGTGTTCGGGCTGTACTCCCGGGCGCTCGAAGGCGAGCTCGCCCAACGGACCTACTTCGGGCTCTACGCGCTGCAACACCGGGGGCAAGAGTCCGCCGGCATCGCCATCTCCGACGGGGAGAGCACCCTGGCGCTGCGCGAGATGGGGCTGGTTTCACAGGTCTTCGACGAGCGCAAGCTCGCTACGCTCGAGCCCGGCCACATTGCCTTGGGGCACGTGCGCTACTCGACTACGGGTTCGGCCTCGTGGGAGAACGCCCAGCCCGAGTTTCACGGCCGGGGGGAAGTGAACGTCGCCGTCGCCCACAACGGCAACTTGGTCAACGCCGCCGCCTTGAGGCTTGGGCTCGAAGGGGAGGGCTTCGAGTTCGAATCCACCTCGGACACGGCGGCGATCGCCGCGTGCGCCGTCGGGGAGTTGGAGAAGGGGCTTTCGGTCGAGGAGGCAGTCTTGGGGGCCATGCGGCGGTTCTCTGGGGCGTACTCGGTGGCCATGGTCTTCCGGGACAAGCTCGTCGCCTTCCGGGACCCGCACGGCTTCAGGCCCCTTTGCATCGGTGAGATCGAGGGCGGCTACGCGGTCTCCAGCGAAACCTGCGGCCTGGACATCATCGGCGCCCGGTTCTTGAGGGAGATAGAGCCCGGCGAGGTCGTCGTCATAGACGACGAAGGCCTGAAGAGCTACCGTGGGGAGAGCCCGAGGCGCGCCCTTTGCGTCTTCGAGTACGTCTACTTCGCCCGCCCCGACTCGCGCTTCGACGGGCGGGAGGTAGCGGACGCGAGACAACGGATGGGCGAGATCCTGGCAGAAGAAGCGCCCGCCGAGGCCGAGGTCATCATCCCGGTGCCGGACTCCGGGATCATGGCGGCGGTCGGGTACTCCCAGGCGAGCGGCATTCCTTATGCGGAGGGGCTCATAAAAAACCGCTACGTGGGCCGCACATTCATCGAGCCGACGGACGGTATGCGCCAGCTTGGGCTGCGCTTGAAGCTGAACCCTTTGCCGTCGGTAATAGACGGCAAAAGGCTCGTGGTTATAGATGACTCCATCGTTCGCGGGAACACGGCCCGCAAGCTCGTGAAGCTCCTCTTTGAGGCCGGCGCTTCGGAGGTCCACTTCCGCGTCTCCTCGCCGCCGGTCACGGGCCCGTGCTACTACGGGATAGACATGGACAGCAAGAAGAACCTCGTCGGCGCCAACCACACGGTCGAGGAGATCCGGTCGCAGATAGGGGCGACCTCTCTGGCCTACCTCTCCGTGGACGGCATGGTGGCCGCCACCGAACAGCCCAAGGGACGGCTGTGTAGGGCCTGCTTCGACGGCGACTACCCTATCGTCGGCACCGCGGCGAAGTTCGCCCTGGAGAACGCGGTGGTGGGGAGGAAGTAGGCGTGTCCGAAGGGTACTCCTCCTACGAGGCCGCGGGCGTCTCCATCGAGAGAGGAGATAGGGCGGCGAGGATGATACGCGCCGCCGTGGAGGGCACGCACGGCCCACGAGTGCTCTCGTACCCGAACGGTTTCGCCGGCCTGTACGCCCTCTCCGACTACGCCGAGCCGGTCCTCGCCTCCTCGATAGACGGCGTCGGCACCAAGGTCCTCGTGGCGAAGGCTTTGGCTTCCTACGACTCGATAGGCGTAGACATCGTTAACCACTGCGCGAACGACGTCCTCGCCACCGGCGCCAGGCCGCTGCTCTTCCTCGATTATCTTGGTAGCGGCAGGCTCGAGGCCGGAAACGTTGCCGAGGTCGTCCGGGGAGCGGCGGAGGCTTGCCGCGCCCTTGGCGTCGCGCTCGTCGGCGGCGAGACGGCAGAGATGCCGGGGCTGTACGGCGAAGGAGACTTCGACGTGGTCGGGGCGTGTGTGGGTGCTTGCGAGAGGGGGGAGGTCATCACCGGGGAGGGGGTGGAGGTCGGGGACGCTGTGATCGGGCTGCTGTCCAGCGGGCTGCACACTAACGGCTACACGCTCGCCCGCAAGGTGCTCGAAGACGTGGGCGTCGCCTACGAAGAGACGCCAGAGGGCTTAGACCGCACGATCGGGGAGACGTACCTGGAGCCGCACCGGGCCTACGTACACGAGACTCTCGCCCTCAGGGAGGCGGTCGAGGTGCGCGGGATGGCCCACATCACCGGCGGCGGTCTCCCCGGCAACCTGCCGCGGGCTTTAGGTGGCTTGGGCGCACGCCTTTACACCGATCTTTGGGAGGAGCCGGCGGTCTTCGGAATTATACGCTCGCTGGGAGGCGTCGCGGAGGATGAGATGCGCCGGGTCTTCAACATCGGGGTGGGTTTCTGTGCCGTGGTGCCCGAAGGCGAGGCGGAGAAAGCTCTCACGGTGGTGCGGGACGCCGGATGCGACGCGCGGCGCATAGGGGAGGTTGTGGCGGGCGATGGGGTGGAGTTTGCCTCGTAGGCTCCCGAAAGGATCGCGGTTCGCGGTGCTCGCCTCGGGGTCGGGGACTAACTTGCAGGCGCTCCTCGAGGCTTACCCGCGGGAGCTCGTGGTGGTGGCCGGGGATAAGGAGGGGGCGTTTGCGTTCGAGCGGGCGCGGCGAGCGGGCGTGCCGGTGGAGTACGTGGACGTTAGGGACTTCGAGACGCGCAAGGAGTTCGATGGGGAGCTTGCCGACAGGGTAGCCCGGTACAAGGTAGGGCTCGTGGTGGGGGCAGGGTATATGCGGGTCTTGACGCCCGTTTTCCTGGAGCGGTTCCCGGCGGTGCTCAACGTCCACCCGTCGCTTTTGCCGGAGTTCAGGGGACTTGACGCCGTGAAGAGGGCTTTGGAGGCGGGGACAAAGAGGACCGGGGTGACGGTGCATTTCATGGTCGAGGAGGTGGACGCGGGGCCGGTGATCTCTCAAGAAGAGGTGCCGATCCTTCCGGACGACACGGAGGAGACGTTGATGGAGCGGCTGCACGCGGTCGAGCACCAGCTTTTGGTGGACGCGGTCGCGGACTACTTTTGGGGAAGGGTGAGGGCATGAAGCGTCGGGCGCTGGTCTCGGTCTCGGACAAGAGGGGGATCGCGGCGTTCGCTCGCCGACTCCACAAGATGGGGTTCGAGATTATCTCGACCGGCGGGACGGCGAAGGCCCTGGAGGACGCGAAGGTCCCGGTCGTCCAGGTCTCGCAGATAACGGGGGCGCCGGAGATGCTCCGCGGCAGGGTGAAGACGCTGCACCCGAGGATACACGGTGGCATCCTCGTGGACCTTGAAGACCCGGATCAGGTAACGGAGCTAGTGGACCATGAGATAGGGCCGATAGACCTCGTGTGCGTGAACCTGTACCCGTTTGAGGAGACGGTGGCGGGCGGGGCCCCGGAGAAGGAGGCTGTGGAGCAGATAGACGTAGGCGGCCCCGCGTTGCTCCGGGCGGCAGCGAAGAACTTCCGATCGGTCACGGTCGTCCCCGCACCCTCCTTCTATAAAGAGGTAGGCGCGGAGCTCGAGCTCGGCGAGGTGCCCCTGGAGACGAGGCGGCGCCTGGCGCTTGAAGCCTTCCGCAGGACCGCCGAATATGACGCCGCCATCGTCTCCTGGCTCGCCGAACGGGCCGAGGTAGACGCCCCCGAGGAATTCCCGCAGGTATTGACGAAGCGCTACGAGAAGAAGCTCTCTTTGCGTTATGGCGAGAACCCACACCAGAGGGCAGCCTACTACGCCGAGGCCGGGGAGGGGCATCTGCTCTCCGGCGCGGAGCAGGTGCAGGGACGGAAGATCTCGTTCAACAACCTCTACGATGTGGACGCCGCACGTACCATACTCGCCGACCTCTCCGAAGGGGGAGGGCCGGCGGCGGTCATCGTCAAGCACGCCAACCCGTGCGGGGCGGCGATCGGCGAGGGTATCCTCGACGCGTACCGCAAAGCTTTTGAGTCCGACCCCGTCTCGGCCTTCGGCGGCATCGTGGCGCTGAACGAACCCGTGAGCGGGGAGCTCGCGGGGGAGATCTCCAGGGTCTTCACGGAGGTGCTCGTCGCCCCGGGCTTCGACGTGGAGGCCCGCGAGGTGTTCTCGGCGAAGCCGAACATGATCCTCCTGGAAGCGGGTCCCCTCGCCCGTCCCGAGCTCTCCGCCAAGCCCGTAACGGGTGGCCTCCTGCTACAGCAGACCGATCGCGTCGAGGACGATTCCGGGTACGAGTTCGTGACCGAGAGACGACCCTCGAAGTCGGAGATGGCTGATCTGCTCTTCGCCTGGAGGGTGGCGAAGGGCGTCAAGAGCAACGCCATCGTGCTCGCCAAAGACGAGGCGACGGTCGGCGTCGGGGCGGGCCAGACGAGCCGGGTCGAGGCGGCACAGCTTGCGGTTAAGAAGGCAAGCGAGAGGGCCGAAGGGACCGTGGCAGCGAGCGACGCCTTTTTCCCGTTCGCCGACGGCCTCGAGGTTCTGGCCGAGGCCGGCGTGAAAGTGCTCATCCAGCCGGGAGGCTCCAAACGCGACGCCGAAGTGATAGGGGCTGCGGACCGCCACAGTGTGGCGATGGTCATGACGAGGCGGCGCCACTTTTTGCATTGACGGAAGAGGTGCCTAAGGAAATGGGCCAGGAGCACGAGAAGAGGCCGCGGTTGGTTAGGGGCTGAACAATGTGGAGACTATCGTGTACTACGGGGCGTCTCTCAAACTGTCGAGATTCCCAACCTTCTGGTGCTTCCCTTTGAGGCTTGGCCGCTGAGACACAAGACTCCCCGCTCCCTGACAAGCAGACGGCCAGAGAGCGTAGACCTCATCTACTTAGATCCACCCTTCAACTCTAACCACAGCTACAACGTACTTTTTCGGGACGAGAGTGCTAGGGCTTTGGCAAAGAGAAGGCTGTGAAGTTCGGGAGAGGATTTTGAGATGTCATTTCACTCTACGAATGCCTAGCTCACCGGTTCCTTCTAGCTCGTTGAGGTAATTGTCCATCCGCTCGCGTAACTGCTGTGTAGCTTCCCTTAGAGCTTCCTGCTCTGCACGCTCTGCCCTTTGTTGAGCCTGTAGACGTTCTTGGCGTTCCTGCTTCAGTGCTTCCTGCAGGCTTTGAGATTCTTGACGCTCGAGCTCTAGTTCTTCCTGCAGACGCTTGTGCTCTTGACGCATGAACTCCATGCGCTCTCGCTCCTCAAGCAGGTACTCTTCGCGCTTCTCGGCTAACAGAACAGACCTCTGCGCTTTTCGCAATGTAAGCACAGCGATAACCAGGATAACGATACCAACCACGAGCGTACCTACCTCGACATAATCCACTCTTCTCTAACCCTCCAGAGTCTTGAGACTACAGTTTCGTCCGGTCGGATAGTCTCCTGATTATCCGTTATCCTGTCAACCCCAATTTCGAGGGTAGCAATTGCAAGGAGAAGCCCACCTGCAGCTTGAGTTCTAGTAGGCAATGTGCCTGGGGCAGGCTAAGTAAGAGAGGAAGGGATATGGGAACGAACCTGCGTAAGACCGGAGAGAGCAGTTATGAGGTTATGGTAGACGAGCAGGTAATCGGGCAGGTATGGAACTGGCACGGTAGCTGGTCATCACGGGTTGACCTAGGCTTGATGATAGACCACAGGTGTAAGTCTTCGCCTATTAACAGCGCATAGTACCCGTCGGCGGGACAGCCCTTCCTTCAACTTGGCGTAGTGCAACGTTTGGAGTTGCAGAGGGTTCAGCTTCTCAAGTTTAGTCTTGCCCTATATGGGTTTGATGTGCAGCCGCGTGATTGCTTCATAGGGCTTGAAGGAACTCGGCCTAACCGTATCCTTGACCGTTTCTAACCATCGGGCCATAAACGCTCCTACCGTCAGGCTCTCCGCCCAAGCAATTCTAGCTTCCTTGTCGGTCAGAGTCTTACGTAGCTTGGCTCTAACGTCAGCTTTGCTCTTGCCGTAGACGTAACGCCTCTTGCCTGTGGCGTCTTAGTGCTGACCTACCCAACGACCATACCGCCGCTGGTAGATGCTCTCATCGCCTTTGGTCGTCTTTTCGTCATAATCCTTGCAATAAGCTGTCAAAGCAGAAATGGGGGATGGGTGGACCTCGTTTATATAGTTGGTATTTGCTGGTAGACTTGCTTTTAAAGAGGGCCGGTAGCTCAGTGGCAGAGCAGGGGACTTTTAATCCTCGTGTCGTAGGTTCGATCCCTACCCGGCTCGCGAGCCCCCATCGTCTAGAGGCCTAGGACACCGCCCTTTCAAGGCGGCGGCACGGGTTCGAATCCCGTTGGGGGCACGGCTGGGGTAGTAGGTCCCGAGCAAACGGGCGATTAGCTCAGGGGTAGAGCACCTCCCTTACAAGGAGGGGGTCGCTGGTTCGACTCCAGCATCGCCCACTTTAAAAACACCTGCAAACAGGGGTGTTTGTGGTCACCAAGTGAAGGCCGGTATACACTCCCCGGCCCTTTTGCTGCAACCATGCTGCAACCCGAGGGGGTTTGCTCTCATGACAGTACCGCTTCCATCGCGTCGGCGGCGGAGTCCTGCATGTCGGGGAGTACGTGGGAGTAGGTGTTGAGGGTGATGGTTATGGAGGCGTGGCCGAGCATCTCGGATACAACCTTCACGTTGACGCCTTCGCTCAAGAGCAGCGTGGCACACGTGTGCCGCAGATCGTGGAAGCGCAGGTCTTCTCGGACGCCGGAGCGGGCCTTGATGCGCTTGAAGGAGCGGTTACGGAGGTTGGAGGGGTTGAGCAGGGAGCCGGTCTGGCTGGGGAACACGAGGCCTTGGTTCTGCCAGAACCCGGCCAGGCGCATCCGCTCTTCAAGCTGACGCTTGCGATGATCCTTGAGGGCGGTCACCGCTGGCCGGGTGAGGCGCACGCGTCGGCCCTTACCGGACTTGGTGCTCGCGCCGGCGATCCACCCACGTCCGTCCTCGCCACGGGTGAGAGTACGCCGTACGAGCAGGACTGGCTTGGTGGCTTCGAGGTTCGCGTCTTCCCAACGCAGGGCGAGCAGCTCGCCTTCCCGCAGGCCGCAATGGATGGCCAGTACGTACATAGCTTCGAGCCTCTCCCCGCGTGATGCCTCTAGGAACTCAGCGCACTCTTCGGCGTCGAGCGGCTTAATCTCCTCTCCCGGAGCACTCACCCGCGGCGGCTTCACACCATCCGCGGTGTTGCGCGGGAGCAGGCCGTCAGAGACCGCCTGAGAGAGCGCCTTACGCAGCACCACGTGCATCTTCTTCACCGTCGCCGCGGAGAGGTCAGAGCGGGACTTCTCCCCGTAGAAGCCGCGCACGTGCGCCGGGGTGAGGCTCCTGAGCTTCACGCGTCCGAGAGCAGGACGAATGTGCACGCGGGCGATGTAGGCGTAGTTAGCGTAGGTCGTCTCTTTGACCGTGTCCTTCACCGAGTCCGCTAACCACCTATCCAGATACTCTCCGACCGTGAGCTTGCCGGCGTCGTAG
>JALZEL010000194.1 GCA_030862075.1 Actinomycetota bacterium
TCGGGGTGATAGACATCCACACGGACTTTGTCGAGCCAGCGGAGCTGGTGCGCGACCGTATCTTGCACGCATCAGAGGTGTTGGGCCCGGAGCGCATAGAGGTCAACACCGACTGCGGCTTGAGGACCCGCACTTGGGAGGTCTCTTTAGAGAAGATGAAGAACATGGTCGAGGGCACCAGGCTCGCCGAGGCGGCGCTCAACGGTTCCTAAACTCCGGACCGTTTTCGGTGGTGGGTTCGGTGCTGGCGCCATTGGCATCGATGGCCATGGAGTTCCAAGATCACCTCCGGCCCTTCGATGTTTCCGGGGCCCGACGGTAGCACGGCGGTCGACCGCGGCGGTCAATCGCCGGTGGCGTTCCTCTCGCGGGCGGCGCGGAGCTTTTCCCGCCAGCCGTCGCCCCAGCGTGCTCGGGCCGCCTCTTCAACCCGGTGCTCCGCCAACCCACCGGCGACGAGCGCTTCCTCGTAGCCGCGCAGGTAGCCGAGCCGGGCGTCCCGGAGGGCGTAGGGCGCCACCCACGCCGGCAGGTCCAGCCCCCGCCACATCTCCACCATCTCGGCCGCCGCCCTAAACTGGGCTTCTTCGACGTCCGCCCGCCCCAGACCCTCTCCGGCCTCCCGACAAGCAGCGCGCAACTCGTCGGGAGCAAAAGTATCCCTACGGGCGTGGTGGGCCAGCTCTCGGGGGAGTGGGTACACGTCGGGCCTCGATCCTCGGCTACCGGTTTCTCGTTTGGCATGATCCCCCGCTTGTCCGATTTCGTGCCTCCCCGAGCATCTCGGCCATCCCAGGAGCTGCCTAACTGCACGCTGCGTAATTATTACAATATCTGGGATGGACAAGTACGCCGAGGTGTGGGAGAGGTTCAAGAGGGAGCGTTGCCTGGAGTTCGGGGGGCACACGGACCCGGAGTGGCAGGACGGGCACGCCCTCTCGGCCTCGTTGGTGGTACCGGTCGAAGCCCCGATCCTGCAGCGCAGCCTCGCGCCATTGAGGGACGCCCTGCGGCCCTTCCCGTTCGTCTCCCTGCATCCGGACCATTTCATGCACGTAACGCTGCTGTTCTTAGGCTTCCTCGTCTCGAAGCCCAAGGCCGAGAACGAGGTCTCGCGTGAGCGTCTTGAGAAGCTTGCGGCCGAGGCCCGGGAGGCGCTACGAAGTTTCCCCGCCTTTACAGCAAAACTTGCGAACCTCAACGCCTTCTCCGGGGCGGCGTTCGTCGAGGTGCGCGACGGCGGGAGGCTGGGGGAGCTGCGCGAAGCCATCTGCGAGCGGTGCGGGCTCGAAAATCCCTCAGGGCCGTTCCACCTCACCCTGGCCTACCTGCAGGCTCCGGATGGCACGCCCGCTCCCGAAGCGTTCGTCAGCACCGTCGAGCGCTACCGCGGGTGGACCGTGGGCGCGTTCCGAGTCGAGCGCGTCGAGCTCACCCTGCTCGATCTGAACTACTCCCGGTACCCCGAGCTCGAAACCCTCGCGGAGATACCGCTGGGCGGCTAGCCGTCCAAGGCCGGCAGGCCGTGCCCCCTCATGACCCGCAGCGCCTTGGCCGTGAGGAGCCAGCGCAGGAAGCCGTCGCTCGGCTCGAGGAGGCCGTCGAACTGGAGGCGGACCGCTCCGCCTTTTTTGATCTGGACGCGCAGCCCCTCAGCATCGCCGGTCAAGAGGTACGAGACCATCTCGTGCAACTGGGGCCGGTGCCCCACGACCGCCACGGAACCCGAATCTTCGTAGCGCGCTAGAGCGGCCAGGACCTTGTGCGGCGGGTAACCGGGCTCCAGCTCTTCGCAAGAGATGGGCGCGGGACAGCCCGCCTGTTCCAGGATCTCCGCCGTTCGCCACGCCCGGGCGAAAGGACTGCTGAGGACCAGGTCGATCTCGGGCACAAGCCTTATGATCCCTCCGGCAGCGCGCCGAAACCGCTCCTCGCCCCTTTGCGTTAGCGGACGCTTCGAGTCGTCCGGCCAACGGTCCTCGTCGCATTAGTGGGCCATCGCGTGCCTGACCATGTAAAGGTCCAAATCTTCTACTTCTCCTTTGCGTCTTTGGTACCTGCCCCCGGCTCGCCTTTCGGGCTCTGGCCGGTCGCGGAGAGACCAGCCTCGTACTTGGAGATCGCGGTCGACCGTAGCCCGAGTGCTTCCTCCATCGCTTCAGCGAAACCCTCCAACTCCTGAGGGATGGTTGTTGCGGAGGGGTCCGCCTCGATCTCGACCCGCACCAGGCGGATCGGCTCGTCGTCGAGCGCTATCTCCGAACGGTCGAGCGCTACCTCCCCGACCCGGACGCCAGCGGAGACGAGGCCAAAGGTCCGGCGGCAGGTGCGGACCACGAAAAGGGAACGTAACCGGCGCGGACAAACGAACTCCTTGAAGCGTCTACCGACGAGGCCGGTCGCCTCGAGGAGCGCATCTGCCTCGTCGCTCTTTAGCGGCTCGGAGATCTCACGCCACTCCCGGAGGTTGCTGGCGACACCGCCCGCGGGCGTGAGGGTCTTCATCGTCGCCTTATAGCTCCCTCCGGCCTCCTGGCGGACACGCAAAGCGTAGCCGGCGCGGTAAAGTCGCCAATCCTCCGTGTCGTAGTAGGCGTCTACGAGCTCCGCCGAGGAGCCTTCGAGGACAGTGAGCCCGAACGGCTCCGACCCGTTTCTCTCTAGCAACCATTCCTCGACTCGCTCTAGCTCATCGGGGGCCTCGTACTGCCACTCTATCTCCCGCCGGTCCGTACCCGCGGGCGGTTCGGAAGACCGAGGCACGGAGGACCTCCCCTCGTCCTTCGCCTCGTTGTGCCCGGTCAGCCGGTTCTCCACCAACGCCTCCAAAGGTCCGCGTCCCGACGTGCGCAATATAGCGTAGTCTCGAGGATTTACGTAAGTGCGCATCCCTCCAGGCGACCACTACCGTCCGCCTCACACGAGGCCGCGGGCGAGTGCCGCGGGAGCAGAAGCAGACAGCTATCTGCTAGGCAGTCCCCACCAGTTCGGCCTGTACGACGATCCTCTGGGTGTAGTCGGGGAGAGTGCAGGTTTGCAAGGAGACGATGCTTTTGCCCGGAACGGGCTCGGCGACCGACCAGTCCCAGGGGTCGACGACGATGTTCCTGAAGACCCTGTAAGTGTAGCGTGTGCCGTCGGCATCGGTCAGGATCACCTCGTCCCCCTCCACCAGCTTGTCCAGATCGTAGAACACGAGGTAGCTGTCCGTGCCGAGGTAGCCTAGGCGGTGGCCGGCTATGTAGACGTTGGACCCCTGCTCCCAGGGGAAGCCCGTGCCCCGGACGTGCATGGCGCCGTCCTCGAGCGCGGACTCGTCGCTTCCCGGGGCATCGTAGACGTTCAGCTCGTTCACCCGCTCCATCTTCGGAACGGTGAGCTTGAGCTGGGTGTCCCTGATGTCGGCCGAGGAGGGCTCGTCGTTCGTAGCAGTGTCCAGCAACGGCAAGCTCTGGCCCAAAAGGGCGTACGCCACGAGACACAGGCCGGCGACCACGAGGAGCGTGGCGAGCGCGGAGCCTCTCCGCCGCGTCCCCGTCCGCTTCTTCCTTCGATCCCTTACCGGGTACTTCTTCGGAGACCGGTATCTCGACCGATACACCTTCATGGCCCTAGCACCTTTCTTCCAAACCCGCCCAGCTGTGAGCTACACAAAACAATCTACGCTTCGGAGATAACGTGTAGGTTACATGAAGATTACGGTTTGTCCTCTGCTCTCCTGGTACGATCCCAGCGTGACACAATATACGGTGGCGGATGGCCTTTCCCCTCACTATAATCGCAGCGACCAGTAAGAGCGTAGGGGTGCCTAGAGGAGATTCCATGAAGATAGGGGTACCTAAGGAGACGGTGGAGGGCGAACGGCGGGTCGGCCTCGTGCCCGAGACCGTCGGCAGGCTCGTCAAAGACGGCTACGAAGTCCTCGTCGAGGCCGGGGCCGGCCGGGGTTACAACCTCGACGAGGACTACGAGGAGGCCGGGGCCCAGGTCGCCGAGGGGCCCGAGGAGGTCTACGGCGAGGCCGACATCGTGGTCAAGGTGGCGCCGCCGACGGAAGACGAAGTCGGGCACATGCGCGAAGGCCAGGTGCTCGTCTGCTTCCTCAACGGCCCGCAGAACCCGGAGCTCGTAAAGAAGCTCGCCGACGCGCGCGTCACAGTCTTCTCTAACGAGTTCATCCCCCGCACCGGGGCGGCGCAGAGCATGGACGCGCTCTCCTCGATGGGCTCCATCGCGGGGTACAAGTGCGCCATCATCGGCGCGGACACCTTGGGCAAGTACGTCCCCACGTTGAGCACCGCCGCCGGCAGCACCAAGGCGGCGAAGGTTATCGTCCTGGGCGCCGCAGTCGCGGGGCTGCAGGCGATCGCCACCATGGGCCGTCTCGGCGCCGAGGTTTATGCATACGACATCATGCCCGCAACCAAGGAGCAGGTGCATTCTCTGGGCGCCACGTTCATAGACTCCGCGGACCTGGAGGAAGACGAACAAGAGGCCGAGGAAGAGGAAGAGTACGAACCCGCGCCCTGGCGCAAAGTCATGGAGTTTTTGGGGTTCTACTCCTTTGTCCGACCGCCCGAACCGCCCGAAGACGGCGTGGAAGCCTCCGAGGATGAGGAAGATGAGCAGCAGGAGGGGCCGTTCTCGCAAGAGAAGCAGGAAGAGGACTACAAGCTAGTCCGCGAGCACCTCCAGGACACGGACATCGTAATAACCACGGCGATCGTGCCCGGCGCCCCGCCGCCGACCCTCGTTACGCAGGACATGGTCGAGGAGATGCAGCCGGGGTCGGTCATCGTGGACCTGGCCGGCGGCAACTGCGAGCTCACCGAGGTCGGCGAGACCGTCGAGCACGAGTACGTCTCGATCGTCGGCCCCGTGAACCTGCCGAGCCGGATGCCGATCCACGCGAGCCAGCTCTACTCGCGCAACATGAAGAGCTTCGTGGACCACATAGTCGAAGATGTCTCCGAAGATTCCGACGAGAAGGACCTCCAGCTCGATTTGGACTTCGAGGACGAGATCATAGACTCTATGTGCATAGCCCACGACGGCGAGATCCGCCACGATAACATCCGTGAGGCGCTCTCGGGCGCCGCCGAAGAAAGCGAGGCTTAAAGGTCAATGGAACAACTGCTGGCGCAGATCGCCATCTTCATCATAGCCGCTTTTTTGGGGTGGGAGCTGATCTCTAGGGTCCCGGCCCTGCTGCACACGCCGCTCATGAGCGCGACGAACGCGATCCACGGCATCGTCCTGGTAGGCGGTATGCTCGCTTTGGCTGCCGGGGACGACCTCTTCACCATGATAATAGGCTTTATAGCCGTCGTCTTCGGGGCGATGAACGTGGTGGGTGGCTTCTGGGTGACGCACCGGATGCTCGGGATGTTCAAGCCTGACTGGGCCCGAAAGAAGAAGGGCTAGAGCGTGGAGCAGATAGCGACGTTCGTAGCCTACTTGGTCGCGGCCGCGCTGTTCGTCACCGGCATCCGTCGCCTGCGCAAACCGGAGACCGCCCGCTCCGGAAACACGCTGGCCGCACTGGGCATGATCATAGCCCTCGTCGCGACGCTCTTCGTCTCCGAGTTCAGGCCCGGTTTTATTAACGCCCTGGGAATCGGAGTAGGGGTGCTTTTGGGGACGATCCTCGGGGCGTTCTCGGCGCAGAGGGTGCCGATGACGGCGATGCCCCAGATGGTCGCCACTTTTAACGGCCTCGGCGGCGGGTGTATAGCGCTCGTGGCGGTCTCGGAGTTCTACCAGGGCAGGGCTACTAGCTGGGTCGCCGTGATCACGGGACTCTTCACCGTCATCGTCGGTTCGATAAGCTTTTCGGGAAGCATCGTGGCGGTCAGCAAGCTCCAGGAGTTCGCCTTTTCCGGGTCGGTCACTTTCCCGGCACAGCAGGTGGTGAACGCCCTCGTCTTTTTGGGCATCCTCGCCCTGAGCGCGAACGTCTTGGCGGGCGGAGCGATAGCCGGGGCCATAGGACTTTCCTCTTTACTCACGCCGTTGGTCTCTATAATTGCCATCCTCGTCGCCTCGCTCCTTTTGGGCTTCTTGTTCGTGATACCTATAGGCGGGGCAGACATGCCCGTCGTTATCTCGCTCTTGAACGCCTTCACTGGACTGGCCGCGGCGGCCTCGGGGTTCGTGCTCAACAACTACGCCCTCCTCATCGGCGGTACACTGGTGGGCGCTTCGGGGACGATACTCACCCGGCTGATGAGCAGCTCTTTGGGTCGTCCCTTGAGCAGCATCATCTTCCAGGGCATCGTCGCCGCTGGACAGGAAGAGGACCATGAGGAGAGGGAGGTCAACGAGGCTTCCGCCGAGGACGTGGGCTCTTTCCTCAAGGACGAGGCGGAGAAGGTTGTGATCGTGCCCGGCTACGGCCTCGCCGCAGCGCAGGCCCAGAACGCGATGCACGACCTTATGCAGACGCTGGAATCGGAGGGTAAGGAGGTGAAGTTCGGCATCCACCCCGTCGCGGGACGCATGCCCGGGCACATGAACGTCCTCCTCACCGAGGCTGACGTGCCCTACGAGAAGCTCTACGACATGGAGGACATCAACCCCGAGTTCGACGAGACCGACGCCGTGATCGTGGTTGGCGCGAACGACGTCGTAAACCCGGTTGCCCGCGACACGGAGCGCCAGAGCGCCATCTCCGGCATGCCAATCCTCGATGTAGACCACGCAAAGAGGGTCATCTTCGTCAAGCGTAGTTTAAGCCCCGGCTTCGCCGGCGTGGACAACGAGCTCTTCTACGACCAGGACAGGACCATGATGCTCTTCTCCGACGCCAACCAGGGCCTCCAGGACATCGCCGAAGCCGTGAAGAACGCTTAAAGGAGCCCGGCTACCCGGGAGATCTCGGCCCGCAGAAGGGACGCCGTCTTGGGCATACT
>JALZEL010000198.1 GCA_030862075.1 Actinomycetota bacterium
CATAAACTTCATGGCCACTTATGGGCGCGGCCTCATATGTCTGCCGATGAGCGGCGAGAACATAGATCGCCTGGAGATCCCGGACATGGCCCAGCACAACACCTCGCGCATGGGCACTGCCTTCACCGCCTCTATAGAGGCGAGGGAGGGGATCACGACCGGTATCTCGGCCGCCGACAGGGCCCACACCTGCCGGGTAGCGGTGGACGACGCGACGGGACCGGAAGACCTCGAGATGCCGGGACACGTCTTCCCGCTTCGCGCCCGCCCGGGCGGCGTGTTACAGCGGGCCGGGCAGACGGAGGCTGCGGTGGACCTCGCACGCATGGCGGGCTTGAAGCCCGCCGGCGTGATCTGCGAGATCATGAACGAGGACGGCACGATGGCGCGTGTCCCGGACCTGGAGAAGTTCTCGAAAGTGCACGGCGTCAAGATGGTGACAGTCGCCCAGATCATCGAGTACCGTCGCCGCTACGAGCGGCACGTGAAGTTCGCCGTCGAGACTCGCCTGCCCACTGAGTTCGGGGAGTTCCGTCTCAGGGCTTACGAGAACGACGTTGACGACATGACGCACCTGGCGCTCGTGATGGGCGAGCCCGAGGGCAAGGAAGACGTTCTTGTGCGGGTTCATTCAGCCTGCCTGACGGGCGACGCGTTGCATTCCTTACGCTGCGACTGTGGCGGTCAGCTAGAAAAAGCGATGCTGGCCATCGCCGAAGAAGGCGAGGGGGTCTTGGTGTATATGCAGCAGGAGGGGCGCGGCATCGGCCTCATGAACAAGATGAAAGCCTACCACCTCCAAGACGAAGGGCTCGACACCGTCGAAGCCAACCAGCGCCTGGGCTTCTCCCCGGACCTAAGAGACTACGGCATCGGTGCCTTGATCCTCAAAGACCTCGGGCTCTCCCGCATTCGCTTCATGACCAACAACCTGACGAAGGTCGTGGGTCTGCAGGGCTTCGGGCTCGAGATCACCGAGAGAATCCCGCTGGAAGTGGAGCCGAACGGCGAGAACAAGCAGTATCTCCAGGCCAAGAGAGAGAAGTTGAACCACGTCTTCGAGAGGTTCTAGGAGGGAGACGCGTGGAAGGGGAGAAGGGGCCCAACTACATCGAGGGCGATCTCGCAGCGTCCGGCCATTCTTTCGGGGTCGTGGCCTCGCGCTTCAACGACTTCATCGTGAAGGAGCTCCTCGCAGGCTCTTTGGATGCCATAAAGCGCCACGGAGGGGACCTTTCTGCGGTGGACGTGGTCTGGGTGCCGGGCTCCCACGAGATACCACTCGCCGCAAAGAGGCTCGCCCTCTCGGCACGCTACGACGCCGTGATTTGTCTCGGGGCCGTGATCCGGGGCGACACGGCCCACTTCGACTACGTGGCGGGCGGGGCCGCGAGCGGCATCTCGTCGGTGGCTTTGGAGACGAATCTGCCGGTGGTGTTCGGCGTGATCACCACGGAGACTATCGAGCAGGCGATCGAAAGGGCTGGCACCAAGGCGGGCAATAAGGGCTTTGAGGCGGCGGCCACCGCCATCGAGATGGCCTCGCTCATGGAACGGCTGGAGAGCAGGGACTCACGCCCCCAAGGATCGCCGCCGCGCGACCCCGAGATGGGTAGGGTCTGGCGTGAATAATTCAGGCCAACCTTGTCCCCTATGAGCGATCGCCGACGGTCACCCGACACTGCGTACACTTCGGACCTACCGCTGGAGCACGTCGAGCGGATCCGACGATGGCACGAGCAGGGACTACGCGCGGCGCGCGCGGAGGCCGGCATTAACGGCCAGACCTTCGACTACCTGGGTCTCACGTTCTATGTGCCGCCTCACGTGCAGCCGATCTAGGGCATGTCTCACCTGCTCGGCGAGGTGGTCCCTGCCGAGGTGCGACCGGGCGACCGGGTGCTGCACATGGGTACCGGCTGTGGGGTCAATGGCATTCTCGCAACGCGCGCCGGAGCCGACGTGCTTGCGCTCGACGTCAACCCCGAGGCCGTGCCGGCGGCCCAGGACAACGCTCGTCGCAACGGGGTCGCCGACCGGCTTGAGGTCCGGCTCAGCGATGTCTTCGACGCCGTCGACCCGGCGGCAGACGGCCCGTTCGACGTCGTGGTGTTCGACCCGCCCTTCCGCTGGTTTCAGCCGCGCGGCCTGCTCGAGATGGCGACGGCAGATCCCGGCTACCGGGCACTCACTCGGTTCGTGCGCGAGGCACGGCTGCACCTGTCAGACCACGGACGGCTGCTGGTGTTCTTCGGCAGCTCCGGCGACCTCGGCTATTTGCAACGACTGGTTGCCGAGGAGGGGTTTAGAACCAAGGTGCTCGCTCGCAAGACGCTGGTGGAGGACGGCTGGCAGGTCGAGTACATCACTACCGTCCCACGCCTTGAACGGTGCGAGACGGTAGTGATGAAACCAATGATGGGTGTGGACGCCCCTTGGGCTTAAAGTAGCCTGCTGGCCTCAGGCAAGGTTATTGTCTGCCCGGTCATAGAGGATTTATGGAGCTGACAGTGCCGGCAGGATGAACAAGCATCGCATTGGCTGCCTGGACACGACGAGGAGTATTTCAGGCTAGTAGCCTTTAAGTGGTTTCCGCGGCGGGGCGCACGCGGGGCGCGGCCTTCTGAACCTTGAACGCCTTTAGGCAGGAGGTACAGACGTAGGCGCGCTTCGTCGAGGGGCCTTCTTGGATCCGGATCTTCTGCAGGTTCGGGTTCCAGCGCCGGCGCGTGGCGCGCAAGGAGTGACTGCGCGCGTTGCCGAAGCTCGGGCCCTTTCCGCAAGAATAACAAACTTTCGCCACGAGAAATCTCCTGTGCTAGGATACCGGCCAATATTTGACGAAACCCGGCGTCGCCAGCGGAACGTTCCGGCGGTCGGGCTCGGGCGGAGATTGTACCAGATCTTTATGTAGAGCACAGCTGCAAAGAGGCCGTCAGGAATGAGGCGGCCTTTGTCGAGGCTTGAGGGTGGGTGATGGAAGGAACGGCCAAAAAGCGCGAGGACACTGAAGTAAGCGCTGACCTTAAGACCGTTGTCGCGGCCGCGCGCGCCGCCCTCGCTGCTCACGTGTCGACAATAGATGCCCTCAACGTCTACCCGGTCCCCGACGGCGACACCGGGACGAACATGCTCCTGACGCTCCGGTCGGTGCTCGAGAAGATCTCGGCCTCGCCCCACCTCAAGGGGGAAGAGGCGGCCAAAGTCGTCTCTCGAGCTGCGCTCATGGGCGCGCGGGGCAACTCCGGGGTGATACTCTCTCAGATCCTGCGCGGCGCTTGCGAGACCCTGGGCAAGGCTCGCATCCTAGATGCCGAAGCCTTCGTGGCGGCGCTCGCATGTGCCAAGGAGCGGGCCTACGGAGCCGTGCATAAACCTGTCGAAGGCACGATGCTCTCGGTGGTAAAGGACGCCGCGGCTGCGGCTAGCTCGTGTGTGGAGCGGGGAGAGAAGGATCGTCTGGAGGTTTTGCGGGCGGCGGCCCGGGAGGCGCACGCTTCCGTGAAGCGGACCCCGGAGCTCTTGGGGGTGCTCAAGGATGCGGGGGTCGTGGACGCTGGTGGGTTGGGTGTGGCCGTGATCCTGGACGGCATCTCGGCGGCTCTGAGCGGCGAGGAGCCGCGGTCGAGCCTTGAAGAGGAGGAGACCGAGGCCGATGAGGAACGCCTGCGAGAGACCGTGGTGCACTCGGCGGAGGAGGCGTGGGGCTACTGCACGGAGTTCATCGTCAACGATTTCTCCGGCGGCGAAAGAGAGTTCGAGACGCGCATCCAGGAGATCGGCAAGAGCGTGCTCGTAATCCCCGATGACGATCTCGTCAAGGTTCACCTCCACACCCAGGACCCCGGCAGCGCCCTCACCTACGCGAGCGGCTTTGGGCGGCTCTCTGGAGTCAAAATTGACGACATGGAGGCTCAGACCCGCGCCCGAGCAGGAAGCGACACTCCTGCTACCTCCCCGACCCAGACCGCGGCGAGTCTGGGTCTCGTGGTGGCGAGCCGGGGAGCGGGGAACCATAAGCTCTTCGAGGCGATAGGCGCCGTGGTCGTGGAGGGCGGGCAGGGTGCAAACCCTAGTGCGGAAGATTTCGTCCAAGCCGTGAAGAGCTCCGGCGCCTCAGCCGTAGTCCTGCTGCCGAACAACGAAAACGCCGTGCCGACGGCCGAAGCGGTGAAAGAGCTGGTAGAGGCCGATATCTACGTGGTGCCGACGACGAACATCGCGTGCGGGCTCGCGACCATGATCGCCTACGACGCCGAGGGAGAGCCCGCGGAGGTCGCTGAGGAGATGCGGGAGATCTGCGAAGAGATCTGGTGCGCCGAGGTCACCATCGCTGTCCGGGACGCTCGCGTGGAGGGGCGCGAGGTAAGAAGAGGGGCGTGTATGGGCTTCCTAGGCGGCAAACTCCAGGCGGTCGAGGCGTCAGTCCACGCCGCGGCCCTGTATCTGGCCGAAACGTTCGTAGAGGAGGGCGCGGACGTCGTAATGCTGCTTAGGGGTGAGGAACTCGGAGAGGAAGCTGCAGAGGAGATAGCCGAGGACGTCCGGCACCTTGCCGCCGGCCTCGTGGTGGAGGTCAAGTACGGCGGACAGCCGCTCTACCCTTTACAGATGGTGGCGGAGTAGTGACGACGGCTATCGTCACAGACTCGACGACGAGCTTGCCGGAGGGGGTGCGAGAACGCCCCGATCTCCGAGTAGTGCCGCTCACCTTCTCTTTCAGTCCCGAGGAGACCTACACGGACAAGGTGGACCTCTCCAACGAGGAGTTCTACGAGAAGCTCAAGATATCCTCTGTCTTCCCGACGACCGCGCAGCCTTCGGCGGGTCAGTTCGTCGAGGCCTACGAGTCCCTCCACGCCTACGACGATGTCCTGGTCCTGACGCTCTCGTCGAAGGTTAGCGGCACGCACAACTCGGCTGTGACGGCGGCGGGGATGGTGAACCGGCCGGTAGAGGTCCTGGACACCAAAAGCGCGGAGATGGGATCGGGCCTTATCTTGCTCGAGGCCTTGCGCGTCCTCGACGAGGGCGGTTCCTTAGAGGAGATTCGGCGTGCGACGGTGGAAGCTATCCGGCGTTGCAGCATCCTGTTCGCCGTTGGCACCCTCGAGTACCTGGAGAAGAGTGGACGAATCGGTCGGGCCCAGCGCCTTCTCGGGACCGCGCTCGATATCCGGCCGGTCTTGCGCATGGAGGACGGCGAGGTGGTCCCGCACAAGCGGGCCCGCGGGCGCAGGCGCCAATTGGCGGCCATCCTGGAGGAAGTGAAGCCCGTAGCGGAGGCCGGACGTCCCCTGGCGTTCGGGCACACCAACAGCCCGGAACTGCTCGCCGACCTTGAAGACTCTCTCAACGTCGAGGGACGGTTCGTCGCCGAGATCGGCGGAGTCGTCGGGTCCCACGTCGGTCCGGGAGCCTATGGCGTGGCATACCTATAAGACCGCGCACCCGCAGGCCCCCCCCGGTGGCGCGGTCCCTGAATTATCCCGGAGGACGACCCTGCCGGGACTGCGAACTGTTGCGGTCACGGAGCTCCCCGGTGTGGGGCCCAGGATAGCGGAGGTACTCAAGGACCTGAAGATAACCTCCTTGGCAGACCTCGTCTCGCACTACCCCTCCCGGCACGAGGATCTTTCCAACGTGAAGGGGATCTCCGACCTCCGGGTCGGGGAGAAGGTGACGGTCGTGGGTCGGGTGGTGAACGTGAAGGGGGTGGGCCGTCCGATCCGGGGGCGAGCCCAGGGGCTTTCGATTCAGCTCTACGATGGCACAGGTTACATGCCGGCGACCGTCTGGGGCCGGGCCTGGCTCCTGAACCAGCTCGTGCCGGACACTTGGGTCGTCGCCTCGGGCGAGGTGCAACGCAGGCACGGCTTGCAGCTCGCAGCCAAGAACCTTGAGATCGTCGACGATCCGGCGTCAATGGACAGCACAGCCCATGCCGGCCGATTCGTGCCCATCTACCCGGTGAACAAGGGCATAAACGCGCGGAGAATGCGGACCCTCGTGCACCGCGCCCTCCAGGCCTCCGGACGAATCCTCGACCCTTTACCGGCGGAGGTCCTCGCCCGTCACGGGCTGCCTAATTTGCACGACGCGATACACGAAATCCACTTCCCCGCCGACAAGGAGCGCCTGAAGGTGGCCACGAGACGCCTCGTCTTCCACGAGCTCTTCCTCATCCAGACCGGGCTCGCCGCCCGCAAGGCGCGCTTCGAGAGGTCAGAGGCGGGCGGAAAACATGAGGGTGACGGTCACCTCTTGAACCCGTTCCTTAAGAGCCTCCCCTTCAGGCTCACGGGGGCACAGGAGCGAGTGATCAGTGAGATCCTTGCAGGCATGCGCTCCGAGAAGCCTATGCGTCGTCTCTTGCAAGGCGATGTCGGTAGCGGCAAGACCGCCGTAGCCGTCGCTGCCCTGCTCTCGGCTGTCGAGTCGGGCGGGCAGGGTGCGATCATGGCTCCCACCGAGGTCCTTGCCGAGCAGCACTTCATCTCCATCTCGACGGCTCTCAAGGACCTCCCGGTGAACGTCATGCTCCTCACCGGCTCACAGAGCGCGTCCGAACGCCGGGAGGCTCTGGAGGCGGTGAAGAGTGGCGAGGCGCACGTGGCCGTGGGAACGCACGCCCTGATCCAGAGGGGCGTCGAGTTCAAAGACCTCTCTTTGGTGGTCGTGGACGAGCAGCACCGCTTCGGGGTGGGCCAGAGGACGGACTTCAAGGAGAAGGGCGCGACGCCTGACACGCTGGTGATTACGGCCACCCCAATCCCGAGGACGCTCTCCCTCACGCTGTACGGAGACCTCGAGGTCTCCCTGCTCGACGAGCTGCCGCCCGGGCGCAAGCCCGTCGAGACGTGTATGCTCGGGATTCCTGAGCGAGAAGGCGCTTACGAGGCGGTGCGAGAGGAGTTGGAGGCGGGTCGGCAGGGGTACGTGATCTGCCCGCTCGTGGAAGAGTCCGAGGCTCTGGAAGACGTGCGGGCGGCGGAGGAACTCTACGAGGAGCTGGCAGAGGAGATCTTCCCGGAGAGGCACGTCGGCCTCCTCCACGGCCGGATGAAGGCCAAAGAGAAGCGCGAGGTCATGGCTGCGTTCCGCGCCGGGGATATAGAAGTTCTAGTTGCCACGGTCGTCGTCGAGGTCGGTGTGGACGTGCCGAACGCGAGCGCGATCGTGATCGAGGGCGCGGAAAGGTTCGGCCTCTCCCAGCTCCACCAGCTTCGAGGGAGGGTCTGCCGGGGACTGCACCCTCCGAAGTGCTTCCTCGTCGGCGACCCGAAGACGGAGGACTCGCAAAAGCGGCTCGAAGCCTTGTGTGAGCACCAGGACGGCTTCAAGCTCTCCGAGGTAGACCTCGCCATCAGGGGTGAGGGAACGCTCTTTGGGAGCCGCCAGAGCGGTATGCCGGATCTGAGAGTCGCGAAGCTCCTCAGGGACATCGAGGTTCTGGTCGAGGCCCGGCGGGCGGCCTTCAAGCTCGTCGCCGCCGATCCCACCCTCAGAAAACCCCAGCACCGTCCATTGAGGCGCGAGATCCGGGACCTCTTGGGCCGCGATGTCGAGTGGCTCTTCCGCGAGTAATCTCCTATGAGGATCATCGCCGGCACGGCCCGCGGCCTACGTCTGAGTGCTGTGCCGGAGGGTGTCCGCCCTACCTCCGACAGGGTCCGAGAAGCCATCTTCAACTCCTTGGGTCAGTTCTTTGACGGCGGCGAGGTCCTGGACCTCTACGCCGGGACCGGGGCTTTGGGCATCGAGGCCCTGAGCCGCGGTTTTGCGCAGGCGACGTTCGTCGAGAAGAACGCACGCGCGGCGCACACGATCCGGGAAAATCTGAAGCGCGCTGGCTTCGCGAAGGAAGGGGAAGTGTTGCGGGAAGACGCCGTGGAGGCCGTGGATCGGCTTATCTCCTCGGGGCGAAAATTCCATTTGATATTCGCAGATCCACCATATAGAATCGCGCCGAGGGAGATCGGGGGCGTCCTGGAACGTCTTGAAGCCTTGCTCGCACCCGGTGGCCGCGTGGTGGTTGAGAGCGGCGGAACTCCCGTAGAAGCTACGAACTTGAAAGGGGTCAGCCGGTCCTACGGTGGCACCATCATAACCTTCCTTGAACGGTCCGAGTCCACGATGAACATTGCCATCTGCCCCGGGAGCTTCGATCCCATCACGGCAGGACATCTTGACGTCATAAAACGGGCGGCAGGGATCTTCGACCACGTCGTCGTCGCCGTCGGCAGGAACATGCGCAAAGGGCCGAAGCTGACCGCCGAGGAGAGGACGCGGCTCATAGAGAAGGTTATGGCGCCTCTAGAGAACGTCTCGGTGGAGGTGATGGAGGGCCTCCTGACGGAGTTCGCCCGAGAGCGGGGGGCCAGGGTGGTCGTCAAGGGTTTGAGGGCGGTCTCGGACTTCGAGTCGGAGTTCGAGCAAGCACAGCTCAACCGAACGCTCTGCCCGGAGGTCGAGACGGTGTTCATCATGGCAGCGGCGGAGCACAGCTTCCTCTCGTCGAGCGCGGTGCGCGAGATCGCGAGCTACGGGGGGAACGTGGGCGGGTTAGTCCCGGAGGAGATACTGGACGTAGTCCAGCGGTTGTACGACGCGGGCGGTTAGCAGCAGTGAGCGACAAAGGGTAGAATAGGAAAGATGGACGTACTGGTTTTGATAGACAGGTTGGAGGAGTTGGTAGAGGAGGCCCGCTCCTTCCCTGGCTTCGGCAACACAGCGATGGTCGATCGTGACGCTGCATTCGACGTCATAGACCAGATGCGCCAGACCATCCCTGAGGAGCTCAAGCAGGCGCGTTGGATCGTCAAAGAGCGCCAGGCGATGCTCGACGAGGCGCGCAGCGAGAGCGACCGCATCATCCGCCAAGCCCAGGAAGAGGCCGAGAAGATCACCTCCGAAGAGGAGGTCTTGAAGCGCGCCGACAAGCGCAGCTCGGAGATTATGGAAGATGCCCGTCGCCGCGAGCGCGAGATTCGCCTGGGCGCCGAGGATTATGCCGACGAGGTCCTCGCGAGCCTCGAAGACAACCTTGCCCGACTCCTCGAGGCCGTCCAACGTGGCCGTTCGAAGTTGCAGGGCGTCCCGGAAGAGTAAAATACGGGCATGAAGATCAAGCTGAAGCGCCCAGGAATGGGCATCGGAGATACCCGCGAGCTTTCGGCCTCTTTCGAGTTGCCGCCTTTCGGCCTCTACGGTCGCCGGCACGAAGTGAAGGCTGCCGAGGCGCGTGCACGGGTCACCAGGCTCGCGGAGGGGCTGCACCTCGACCTTGAGGTCGGCTGCGGCGTGGCTACCACCTGCGACCGCACGCTGGAGCCGACGGAGATTACACTTACTTTCGGCGAGTCCGTATTCCTTCCGGGGCCGAACGACCCGGAGCTGTGCGTAGAGGACTGGGAACTGAACGTGGAGCGCTACGCTAAGGAAGCGCTCCCGAGCGAGGTGCCCATGCAGGTCTTCTGTCCGGGCACGAAGCCCGTGAAGCCCGAGGCGGACGAGGGCGGGATCGACCCGCGCTGGCGGGACCTCGACGATCTTTTCGCCACGGGCTAACAAGCTAAACAACCATAGGGAGGTAAGTTCATGGCCGTACCGAAGAAGAAGACTTCACAGGCTCGTAGGAATCAGCGTCGGGCGCACCACGCCCTGAAGGGACCGAAGCTCGTCGCGTGCCCGAACTGCGGGGAGACCCACGTGCCGCACCGGGTGTGCCCGAACTGCGGCTACTATAAGGGGCGCACCGCGGTTGCCGTAGAGGTCACGGAGTAGCCAGAACCTTAACCTCCTCCGGCGAAGCCTAGAGAAGCGCCGTGCGCGTGGCGGTGGACTCTTTGGGCGGTGACAACGCGCCGGAGGTGATCGTCGCAGGCGCCCTCTCCGTCGCCAGGGAATCGCCGAACGACGTGTTTGTCCTGGTCGGCGACGAGGCCATTATCGAACCTAGCCTGAAAAACGCTCCCAAGAACGTCTCTTGGCGCGACGCTCGTGGCGTCGTCGGCATGGACGAGGACCCCGCGGCTACTCTGCGCTCCCGGCCCGACTCGAGCGTCGCGGTCGCTGCGGGGATGGTACGTGGCGGGGAGGCCGAGGCGCTTTTCTCTGCTGGAAACACGGGTGCCACGGTGGCCGCAGCGCTCCTGAAGGTCGGGCGCGTCAGGGGCTGCCGGAGGCCTGCCATCGCGACGGTATTGCCGTTCGATACGCCCGTGTTGTTGCTCGACGTCGGAGCTACGGTGTCTTGCCGGCCGCAAGACCTATTGAATTTCGCTATCCTTGGCGGCGTGTTCGCACGGAAATACCTACGTTTAGAAAGCGACCCTCGGATCGGCCTGATCAACGTCGGCGAAGAGCCAGGCAAGGGCGACGAACTCACCAAGGATGCCCATAAGCTGCTCGCCGCCTCCGACGCCGTCCGTTTCGTCGGCAACGTCGAGGGAAGGGACATCGGGCGCGGGGCGGCGGACGTCCTCGTGACCGACGGCTTCACCGGGAACGTGGTCCTCAAGACCGCTGAAGGCGTGGCACGCGAGGTCTTCGGCATGATGCGCGAGGCGGTCACCGCGAGCACGATGACCAAACTCGCCGGGAGCCTACTTCGCCCGCGTCTACTCCGCGTCCGCGACCGGGTGGACCCCGAGAACTACGGCGGCTCGTTCCTGTTGGGCGTGCGTGCGCCGGTGGTCATAGGCCACGGCAACTCCCGCGCGAGAGGCGTCGAAAACGCCCTACTTAGCATCTTGCGCGCCGGCTCCAGCCTCGCGGAGGAATCGGAGAGGGCACTCGCCGGGGCGCAGAAACGGACAGCCGGGGACGT
Organism: Actinomycetota bacterium; assembly: GCA_030862075.1. Taxonomy (GTDB): domain Bacteria; phylum Actinomycetota; class Rubrobacteria; order Rubrobacterales; family Rubrobacteraceae; genus Rubrobacter_F. The sequence goes on from JALZEL010000198.1 coordinate 10,832, forward strand.
GGTTTGAACAGCGTTGCCGCCAAGATCGTGGGGGTGGGGCGCGCTTTGGGTGGGCGGGTCGTCACCAACCAAGACCTGACTGAGCTCCTCGACACCGACGACGCCTGGATCGTCGAGCGCACCGGCATAAAGGAACGCCGCTTCGTCGCCGACGGCGAAGACTGCGCGACTTTAGCCGCCGACGCCGCAAAAAACGCGCTCACGCACGCTGGCCTCTCGGGCGACTCTGTAGACTTGATCCTGTGTGCCACCTCGACCGCTCCCGAGTCCATGCCGAGCGTGGCCTGCCTCGTGGGCGAGGCGATAGGCGCTCCCGGCGTGGGCGCTTTCGACCTGGCGGCGGCGTGCACCGGCTACTCTTACGCGGCCAGCGTCGCGCACTCGATGCTGGAAAGCGGCGCGGCCCGGCGCGTGCTGCTCATAGGCGCCGACGCGATGACCAAGATCGTGGACCAACAGGACCGCTCGACGGCAGTGCTCTTCGGCGACGGCGCGGGCGCCGTGGTCCTCGAAAAAGGCGACGGCGAGTCTGGCTTCGTAGATCACGTCTTAGGCGCCGACGGCCGAATGGCCCCCCTCGGACGCGCCGGGCACCCCGACACACAGCAGAAGCTCTACCAAAACGGCCGCGAAATCTTCAAGTTCGCCGCCAGGATCTTCCCCGAAATGACTGAGAAACTCCTCGCTCGTAACGGCGTCTCCCCCGACGAAGTCCAACATATCATCCCTCACCAGGCGAATTTACGCATAATACACGCAGCGACGAGGAAGATGGAGATTTCGAAGGAGAGGATCGTGGTAAACATGGATCGGTTCGGGAACACATCAGCGGCGAGCATCCCACTCTCTTATCCGGACATCTACGAGGGCTTTGAGACGGGTCGTTACATCATCACGGTCGGTTTCGGCTTCGGGCTGACTTGGGCGGCAAACCTATACAGGATCTAGGAGGAGGGCGGAGGGCTGTTGGCGAGGCGGCTAGCTGTGGTGTTCCCTGGGCAGGGTACGGCGGGCGGAGAGGCTTCGGGCGAGGTCCGGAATGCCGTCGGGCGCGTGGTAGGGAACGGGGAGGTTCCCTACCAGCTCTCCGTTTTCGCGGGCTCGGTCGACGAGTTCCGCAGGCTCAAGGAGAGTGGGGTGAAGCCGGACGTGATCGCCGGACACTCTTTGGGTGAGTATGCGGCGGCACACGCCGCGGGGACTTTGGGGCTGGAAGACGGGGTACGGCTCGTGGCCGAGAGGGGCCGACTCATGACGGAAGCGGCGAAGGAAAATCCCGGCGGGATGGTCGCGATCATCGGGATAGCTACTCGGGAGGTCGTCCAGGCCGTGGACGCGGCGGACGGTGCCGTCGTCGCGGCCAACTTCAACACCCCGCGGCAGACCGTTGTCTCCGGGGAGAACGAGGCGCTGGAGGAGGTGACGGGGTGTGTGGGTGGCAAGAAGCGCAGGCTCGACGTTGCGGGCGCTTTCCACTCTCCGCTCATGTGGGAAGCGGCGTTAAAGATGGACGCGCTCCTGGCAGAGGTGTCGCTCGAAGACCCTAGAGTGCCCATGATCAGCGGGATAGACGGCAGCGTGTTGGTGAAGGCTGACGACGTGCGCCTCGCTTTAAGGGAGCAGATGCTCTCGCCCGTGCGGTGGGTCGCGGTCGTGGAGCGGTTCGCGGCTTTGGGGGTCGTGGAGGTCGTGGAGGCCGGATGGGGGACGCTCGTGAGGATGCTAAGGGATTTCAGGGACTTAGAGATGCGGGGCCGGGCGGCCATGGAGATGCTGGCGTGAAGGCACCTTTGGGACCGGCCACTATCCGTGAGCTCATACCGCACCGTTACCCGTTCTTGCTCGTGGACAGAATCGAGGAGATAGAGCCCGGGGTCCGGGCCGTCGGTTTAAAGAACGTCACCCAGAACGAGCCGTTCTTCGAGGGGCACTTCCCGGACTACCCGGTGATGCCGGGGGTTTTAATAGTGGAAGCGTTGGCGCAGGTCGGGGCGGTGGGAGTGTTGGCGTTAGAGGAGTTTCGCGGCAAGCTTGCCTTATTCGCTGGGATAGACGGGGTCAGGTTTCGGCGGCAGGTCATCCCCGGGGACGTTCTGAGGATGGAGGTCGAGATCTCGCGCCTCAAGGGTAGGGTCGGCCGTGGCAAGGGTTCGACGACGGTGAACGGCGAGCGCGCCTGCGAGGCCGAGCTGATGTTCGCGTTCGCCGATAAGGTAGAGGGGGAGTAGTGGAGGGGCGGGTGGCTCTCGTGACGGGCGGCGGACGTGGGATAGGGCGTGCGATCGCCGTCAGGCTCGCCAAAGGAGGCGCGAAGGTCGCGATCGCCTACCGCGCGAACGACGCGGCGGCTGAGGAGACCGCCGAGCTGGTGCGCGATGTCGGCGCCGGGGGCGAGCTGTTCAAGGGCGACGTGGCTTCCCCCAAGGACGTAGAAGTTCTGGTCAAGGGTGTGGGCGAGACCTTCGGGCCCGTGGAGATCCTCGTCAACAACGCCGGAACGACGCGGGACAACATCATGCTCCGCATGAAGGACGCGGAGTTCGACGAGGTGCTGCGGACGAACCTCAAGGGAACATATCTGTGCACCCGGGCGGTCTTGCGGAGGATGGTGCGGGCCCGGTGGGGCAGGATCGTGAACATAAGCTCCGTCGTAGGACTCCTCGGGAACGCGGGGCAGGCGAACTACGCGGCCTCCAAGGCAGGAATCATCGGCTTCACCAAGAGCGTGGCGCGGGAGGTCGCGGGGCGCGGCATCACGGTCAACGCGGTGGCGCCGGGCTACGTTAAGACTGAGCTCACCGGTAGCTTATCGGAGAACATCAAGGGGCAGATAATGGGTCAGGTCCCGATGCGTCGTTTCGGGAAGCCCCAGGAGATAGCGGAGGTCGTGGCGTTCCTCGCGGGAGATGGGGCAGCTTACGTCACGGGGCAGACGATCTCGGTCGACGGCGGGATGGTTATGCAATAAAGAAATTTGCGCTACACTACGCGCTATCTCGCGGGCGGGAGCGCGCGAAGAGGCCATTTGGAGTCGTATAGGTCGTGAGGAGATGAGTTATGGAACGAGACGAGATACTGACGAAGATCCAGGAGATAACTGCCGACAGGCTCGGTGTGGAAGAGGGCGAAGTAACGCCGGAGGCCTCCTTTAGGGAGGACCTCGAGGCTGACTCTCTTGATCTGGTCGAGCTGATCATGGAGCTTGAGGAGCAGTTCGGCATGGAGATCCCCGACGAGGAGGCGGAGAAGATCACCACGGTCGAGGAGGCCGTGGACTACGTAGCAGAGCATCAGGCGGCGTGACCGACGCCGGGAACGGGGGGCCGGGCGGACGGGGGCACGCCTTCGTCACCGGTGTGGGCGCCGTGACGCCTTTAGGCGTGGGTGCGGAGAACTTCTGGGATGCCGCGCTCCACGGCAAGAGCGGCGTCACCGAGATATCGCTCTTCGACCCTTCGCCCTTCCCCTGCCACATCGCCGGCGAGTGCTCGGACTTCGACGCGACGGCCTTTATGTCCAAGAAAGAAGCCCGCCGGATGGACCGCTACGCCCAGTTCGGCATCGCTGCGGGACTCGAGGCCGCCGAGAATGCCGGAATCGTCGAGACGGTCCGGGAGACGCCGGATCGGGTCGCGATCGTGATGGGGAGCGGCATCGGGGGACTTTCGACTTGGGAGCGGGAGTACCGGGTCCTCGACGAGAAGGGAGCAAGGAGGGTCAGCCCGTTCCTCATCACCATGATGGTGCCGAACATGGCCGCAGGCCAGCTCGCTATCATGCTCGGCGCCACGGGGCCATCCCAGTGCCCAGTCCTTGCGTGCGCCACAGGCGGCGAGGCCATCGCCGAGGGACTGGAGCTTATCCGCAGGGGCGATGCCGACGTGGTCATCGCCGGCTCTTCGGAGGCCCCGATCACGCCACTTTCGATGGCAGGCTTCTGTGCGATCCGAGCCATCAGCACGCGCAACGAGGAGCCGCACAGGGCGAGTCGACCTTTCGACGCCGGCCGGGATGGGTTCGTGATGAGCGAGGGCGCCGGGGCGGTGGTATTGGAGGCGCCCGAGCACGCTGAGCGACGCGGTGCCGATCCCATCGCCAGCGTGGCGGGCTATGGGCGCACTACAGACGCCTACCATGTGACGGCCCCGGACCCCGAAGGCCGCGGCGTCGAGCGGGCGATGGAGTTTGCTCTGGAGGACGCGGGACTATCTTCCGAAGACATAGGGCACGTCAACGCTCACGCGACGAGCACGCCCACCGGCGACGGGCCGGAGACGAAGGCGATCTCACGCCTCTTGCCGCATGCGTCGGTTTCGGCGACGAAGTCCATGACAGGGCACTCCTTCGGGGCGGTAGGGGCGACGGAGGGTATCATGTGCGCCCTGGCCCTCAAGCACAAGGTTCTGCCCCCCACGATCAACCTAGACAAACTCGCCTCCGACTGCGAGCCCTTAGATTACGTCGAGGAGGCCAGGGAGGTCCCGGACCTCAGGGCCGCCGTCTCAAACTCGATGGGTTTCGGTGGGCATAACGTGGTCGTGGCGTTCGCTGGTGTAGAATAGATCGGAAAGATCGGAACGATCATGTCGATTAGAGAGCTTATAAACGTGCTCCCGGAGCCCCTGAGGCAGCGTGCGCTCACCCACCCGAGCGTCGCCGACCCCTACGACTCGAACGGCAGGTTGGAGTTCCTGGGCGACTCCGCCCTCAACAGCCGGGTGGCCGAGCTTGTTTTCCACAGTTATCCGGAGCTTTTGGAAGGGGATCTCACGCGCATCCGAGCCCACCTGGTCAGGAAGACATTCCTCGCGGCCGTCGGACGGAGCGAGGGCATAGAAGAGGACATTGAGAGCTCGGTCATAAACGACTCCGTCGTCGCGGACACGATCGAGGCGATCATCGGTGCCGCCTACCTCGTGGACAAGGATCTCGTGTTCCGTACGATAGACGAGATCTTCAACCCCTCAGAGGTTGATACCAACGAGCTTAGGGACTGGAAGACTTTGCTCCAAGAGACGTTGCAGGCCGAAGGCCTACGCCCGATCTACCGGGTCCAGGCGAAGGCCGGCCCGCCCCACCGCCCCCGCTTTACTAGCGCCGTCTCGGTGGACGGTAGGGAGGTCGCCTCGGGCGAGGGCAACTCTATCAAAGAGAGCGAACAGGCGGCGGCGCGCTTGGCGCTCGAGATCCTGGGCGTCCGTCCGGTGGAACGAGCCGCCGTCGAAGTGCACATAGGCGCGTAACCTGCGTACAAAAGAGTCGCGATAAAGTTCGTTATTCAAGTCATAGGGTCTTAGTCTGGTCACGAAGCTGGCTTGAACACCTTTGTGCTCGCGTTTTTCACCTACTTCCCGTGCAACATTGTGCAGGTAACCCAAAGGAGCGACGTGTTGGAATTTTCCTACACCCCTGCTCCTTTCCAGAGCCAGTTTAGCAAATGCACGGTATCGACGGTTGGTTTGCTGCACTTTTCTCTGTGAACAGAGTGTAAAAACCGCGTAAAATAGGTCCCCAGTGCTCTCTGCGATCTACATAAAGGGTTTCAAGACGTTCGCTCGTCCGGTTCGGATGCCGCTGACGGAGGGGGTTACGGTTATCGTCGGACCGAACGGTTCGGGGAAAAGCAACATCACGGACGCGGTGTTGTTCGCCTTAGGCGAGGGAAGCCCGAACCTGTTGCGGGCGGGCTTGATGGGTGATCTGATCTTCTCTGGGTCGGAGTCTTTGCCGGTGGCGGGGGCGGCCGAGGTGACGTTGGTCTTGGACAACTCCAGGGGCACAATCTCCTTGCCGTACGAGGAGGTGTCGCTGACGCGCAGGATCTCACGCGACGGCGAGACAGAGTACGGGATCAACGGCGTCCGCGCCCGCCTTTCTGACGTGCGGGCTGTCGCTGGAGAAGCGGGCCTCGGGCGCCACAGCATCCTACGCCAGGGGGCCGTGGACGCCATCGTCGCCGGTGGGGCGGCGGCCAGCAGGACGGCGCTCGAAGAAGCAGCGGGTCTAGGCGTCTTCCGCAGACGCCGACTCGCGGCAAGCCGCAAGCTCGAGAAGGCTGCCGCCCGGCTCGAGAGGAGCCGCCAGGCCGAGCTCGAGCTCTCGTCGCAGCTACGGAGGATAGAGGCGGAGGCCGTAGCCGCCCGGGAGTACCGGGAGCTCGAAGCCCGCTACCGCGAGGTCTCCTTGGCTCACCTCTACAGGATCGCGAATGGAGACCTCGGCGGCGAACGAGAACGCCTAAAGGAGCTCGAAGAAGAGGCGGACAAGCTGCAGGCGAGGCAGGACGCTTTGCGCGAGAAAGAGAAGCATCTCAGGGCGGAAGAGAAGGAGCTCGAAGGCCGGGTGCGGGTGGCGGAGGAGGCTATCCGGGGGTTGGAGGACGGCTCAGAGGCCCTGCGGGCTGAGGCCTTGCGCGCCGAACGGGCGTTGTTGCGGCTGGAGGGAAGTATAGACGGGAGGGTGGAACGCTCACGCCTAGTCTTCCGCCTCGAAGCCGAGCTCGACGAAACCGACTCGAGGATCGAGCGACTCGAGGAGGAAGTTGGCAGGCTCGAGGAGGAGCACTCCCGACGGAAGGAAGCGTTCGGGCAACTGGAGGAGCGCGTGAAGCGAGAACGGACGGAACACTCAGCGGGAGTGGAGCGGCGGGCGCGGCTCACGGGTGAGCTTAGAGCTTTGAGGGAGCAGCGCGAGAGGGCAGCGAGCTGGCTCAAGGAGACGGCGTTCTTGGGTGACGAGGAGTTGGCACGTCTCAGAGAGCTGGAGGAGAAGCCGACTTGGCACGCGCCGGAGGAGCTGCGCGCTCGCGGTGCGGCAGTGCTGGAGCGGCTCGGGGAGTTGCGGCTGCTGACCACGCGGCAGGCGTCGGAGGCAGACCGGCGGCGAGGCATGCTCCTCGCGCACGTCGGGAGGACGGAGGCGGAGATCCGGGCCTTGAGGAGTTTGGGACAGGCCGCGGTCGGCGGCAAGCGGCTCTACGAGATCCTGCGCCCCCACCCGGGCTACGAGGCCGCGGTCGAGGCCGCCTTGGGAGACCTGGCCGATGGCGTGTTGGCAAAGGATCTGGGCGAGGGAATAAAGCTCCTCTCTAGAGCCCCCGCGGAGCACACGATCGTGCGCCTGGACGCCCAAGGGATAACGAAGAACGGCGCACCCCCCGGAAAACCCCTCTTAGATTGCGTCGAGGTCCTCGACCATTCCTACGCGGAGGCATTGGAACGTCTGCTCGGGGGCGCCTACGTTGTGAAGAGTGCCGAACGTATGGCGCGTGAGAGGGGATATGACGTCGCGGTGACCCGTGATGGCCTGCGCTTCACCCGCACGAGCGCCAGCCGCCGGACCCGCAACGGAGACTTCGCTCGTCAGGCTCGTCTCGTGGAGAAGGAAGAGCGTCTCGACACACTGAAGAACCGGCTCGGGGAGAAACTCTACGACTTGCGGGAGACTGTCTCTTCTATCGATGATCGACTAGACGGAGGGACTGCAAAGGTCGAAGCTTTCTCTGCTTTGGCCTCCCAGACAGCCCGCGTTGCGCGGCTACTCGTCTCGGAGAGTGGGTGTAGGGTGAGAAAGGCTAAAACCTCGCGCGAGCAGCGCTTGGCGGACGAGGCGAACCTCAGCAAGGTCGAGGCGAAGACCTCCGAGACCGAAGACGAGCTGCACAGGGTGCAGGAGGCTCAGGAACGGGCGAAGGAGGAGCTGGACGCTGCTTCCCGAGCCGAGGAATCGGCGTACGCGGAGACCCGAGAAGCGGTCGGGCGGCTCGTCCAAACACGCACCGAGCTGCAGAACGTCCGAGAGCGCCGGGTACGGATCTCGCGCAGCCTGAACGGCCTTAAAGGGAAAGAGAGCATTGACTCGAACTCCCGCCGGATAAGCCTCACCCACCGCACCGTCGAATGCGGCCGGTGCCTCGAAGAGACCGTCCGAGGTCGGCTCGCCCGGTTGCGGTCCTCCCGCTCGGACGCCGTTGGTCTGCAAGGTCACGCCACCGAGGAGCGTGCCAGGCTTACTGGAGAGACTGGCGACGTGGCCGGAGAGCTCGCCAGGATAGCGTCCGAAGCCGTGGCGCTACGTGCGGAGCTCTCCCACGCCGAAGAGGCTGCCAAAGCGGCAGAGGTTGAGATCTACGAGGAGTGGGGGGCGACGCTCGAAATCGCCCGCCGTGCGTCCGAAACCTCCCTTGAAAACACCGAGCGCGAGCGCACGCGCCTTGCGCGCAGGCTCAAAAACTTCGGCGACGTGAACCTACTCGCCATCGCCCAAGAAGGGCAGCTCCGCGAGCGATACGAGTTCGTCGCCTCTCAACGCTCCGACGCCGAAGCCGCCGCCGCCGAAATTAAACGCATAATACAAAACGTGGACGAGGAGATAGAGGCGCGTTTCGAGGTGACCTTCGAGAAGGCGCGGCGGGCTTTTGGAGATATGGTGCCGCGGATGATGGAGGGGGCGGCGGGGAAGCTTTCGCTCTCGGAGGAAGGGGTAGAGATCGGGCTGAGGCTCCGGGGACGCGGGTGGAGGCCGCTGCGCGTGCTCTCGGGCGGGGAGCGATCGCTCCTGGCGCTGTCTTTCTTGTTCAGCATCTTTTTGAGCCGTGTCGACGACGGGTCGGGGCCGTTCTGCATGCTCGACGAAGCCGAGGCGGCTCTGGACGACGTCAACTTGGCTCGGTTTTTGGCTGTGGTAGACTCTTACCGGCCACATGGGCAGTTTTTGCTGGTAACGCACCAGAAAAGGACCATGGCAGCGGCGGACGTGCTCTATGGGGTCACACAGGATGCCTCCGGTGCCACGGTCGTCGTATCCAAGCGTTTGTCGGGAGAGTAAGAGCACCGTTATGGGACGGTCATGGCGCAACTTCTTCAAAAGGTCTGAGGAGGAACCGGAAGAGCGGTCCGGGGCGGCCGTCGACACCCTGGAACAGGAGACCAGGGCTGGTGAGGGCACCCCTCCTCCGGAGGACACGGAGGCTGAAGAAGCCCTGGAACCGGTGGACGAGTCGGTGATCGTGCCGAAGGCGGAGCCGGTCACTTCTGTACGGGACCTCAAGGGCGAAGCAGCGGAGGAGGTCGTAGAGGAAGAGGAAGCAGGAGGCGGGTGGTTCGGGCGACTGCGACAAGGCTTGCGGCGAAGCCGGGAATCGTTCGTCGGGCAGCTCAACGCGGCCGTCGCGGAGTTTAAGGATGCGGAGGACGAGGAGTTCTGGGAGAGGGTCGAGGAGATTCTTATCACCTCAGATGTCGGGGTGCCCACGACGGCGAAGCTTGTCGCCGAGCTAGAGCAGGACGCCCTGGAGAGGAATATAACGAACGGCAAGGAGCTTCGGGAGCTCATAATCGAGCACGCGACGCGCCTGCTCGATAACGCGGTAAAGCTCGACGTCTCGCACAAGCCGACAGTGGTCCTGATGGTCGGGGTGAACGGCACAGGCAAGACGACGAACATCGGCAAGCTCGTCCACTTCTTGCCGGGCAAGGTCATGCTCGCCGCAGGCGATACCTTCCGGGCGGCGGCGATCGAGCAACTCCAGAGCTGGGGCGAAAAAACGGGGGCGAAGGTCGTCGCCCGGGAGCGGGGCGCGGACTCGGCGGCCGTCGCACACGAGGCGGTCGAGGAGGCTAAAGGAGACGGGACGGACGTTTTGCTCATAGACACGGCTGGGAGGCTGCACACCAAGATCAACCTCATGGCGGAACTCGAGAAGGTGAAAAGGGTTATAGAGCGCCAGATGCCTGAAGCGCCGCACGAGGTTTTGCTAACGGTCGACGCGACGACGGGCCAGAACGGCTTGAGGCAGGCCAAGCTCTTCCATGAGACGGTGGGGGTGACCGGGATCATCTTGACCAAGCTCGACGGGACGGCGAAAGGCGGCATCGCTTTAGCGATCGCCGATGAGGTCGGGGTACCGATAAAGCTCATCTCGGTCGGAGAGCGGCTCGGGGACCTCCACCCGTTCGACGCCCGAGAGTTCGCGGAAGCATTGTTTGGAGAGCTCTAGGATGTTCGACACTTTAGGCGAGAGGCTCAACTCGGCCCTGGACGGGGTGCGCGGCAGCGGCACCCTCACCGAGGACCAGGTCAAGAAGGTCACACGGGAGATACGTCTGGCTCTGCTCGAGGCGGACGTGAACTACGGGGTTGTCAAAGAGTTCGTCAAGAACGTGCGTGAACGGGCCACGGGCGCGGAGGTATCGAAGGCCTTAAGCCCGGGCCAGCAGGTCGTGAAGATTGTCAACGAGGAGCTCGCGAACCTCATGGGCGGGACCTCGAGCAAGCTCACCTTCGCCTCGCGTCCGCCGACGGTCGTGATGCTCGCGGGCCTCAACGGACACGGTAAGACAACGACCGCCGGCAAGCTCGCCCTTTTCGTGCGCAAGATGGGCAAGAACCCGTACCTGGTGGCGTGCGATACGTACCGTCCGGCCGCTATAGATCAGCTCCAGCAGATAGGCAAGGAGTTGGGCGTTCCGGTCTATGCCGAAGGCACGGAGCCGACGCCGGAGGGGATCGCCGAGCGCGGGATAAAGGTCGCCAGAGACGAAGGGTACGACTTCGTCATCGTGGATACCGCAGGCCGGCAGGTCGTGGACGAGCCGATGATGGAGGAGATCAAGCACGTCCGGAGGGCGATAAAGCCCCATTCGGTCTTGCTGGTCCTGGACGTGGTGACGGGCCAGAACGCGGTCGAGGTCGCCGAGGCGTTCGGGGAGTACGCGGAGTTCGACGGGATGGTTCTGACGAAGCTAGATGGCGACGCTAGGGGCGGGGCGGCCTTGTCGGTGGTCTCGGTGACGGGGAAGCCGATCAAATTCGCCAGCGAGGGCGAGAAGATGGGGGAGTTCGACTACTTCTACCCGGACAGGATGGCGGGCCGGATTCTGGGGATGGGGGACGTTCTCACCCTCATCGAGAAGGCCGAGGGCCAGTTGGACCACCAGGAGGCCGAGGCCCAGAGTAAGAAGCTCATGGCCGGGAAGTTCGACTTCGAGGACTTCTTAGAGCAGATGCAGATGATCAAGAAGATGGGGCCGATCTCGGGGCTCCTGGGCATGATCCCAGGCCTCAACAAGCAGCTTCAGGGCGTGGACATAGATGACAGGATGCTGGGCCGGGTCGAGGCGATGGTAACTTCGATGACCGTCCAGGAGCGGCGCAACCCGAGGCTGTTGCAGAACCCGAGTCGGGCGCGTAGGATAGCACGCGGCTCCGGGATGACGCAGCAGGACGTCCAGAAGCTCGTCAAGCAGTTCAATCAGATGCAGAAGATGATGAAGCAGATGGGCAAAGGGGGCAGGATGCCACGCATGCCGCGGATGCCGTTCAACATAAGATAGGAGAGGTGGAAGAGTGGCGGTAAAGATCAGACTAGCCAGGCACGGCTCGAAGAAGGCGCCCTTTTATAGGATAGTGGTGGCCGACTCCAGGAGCCCGCGCGACGGCCACTTTATAGACCGGGTCGGGACCTACAACCCACGAACCGACCCTTCGGAGATCCAGGTCGACGATGAGAAGGCCAAAGATTGGCTCGCCAAGGGAGCCCAGCCGACGGACCAGGTCCGCAAGCTGCTGAAGGTCTCCGGGGTCCTCTAGGACTTTCGATGCAACAGCTGGAGAGCCTGCTCCGCTTCCTCGCCCGTTCTCTGGTAGACGAGCCGGAGAAGGTCGAGGTCTCGGGCCGGGAGACGGACTCGAGGGTGGATCTTACCTTGCGTGTGGCCCAGGGCGACATGGGTAAGGTCATCGGGCGGAGGGGAAGAACCGTAAAGGCCATCCGCACGGTGATGAAGGCGGCATCCGTGAAGGAGAACAAGCGCATCAACGTGGAGGTCTCGGACTAGGGGTCGTCGTGGAGGTCCTCCGCGATCCGGTGGTGATAGGCGTTATCTCCGCCCCACATGGGGTGCGGGGCACCTTAAGGGTCAAATCCTTGGGCGCGGGCCGGCACCTCAGGCGCGGCGTCGAGCCTGTGGTGGAGGGAGAGCGGCGCCGGATACTCGCGGCACGCGAGACGCCAAAGGGCTTTCTGATAGACCTCGAAGGAATCGAAGACCGCGACCTTGCCGGCTCTCTGCGCGGCTCGGAGTTGCTTTTGGGCCGAGAAGAGTTGGACGCGCCAGAGGAGGGGGAGTTCTACGTCGGGGACTTGGTGGGCCTCGAAGCCTACGAGGAGGCAGGGGCGCGCGTCGGAAGCGTAGCCGACATCCTCGAGACGCCCGCACATGAGGTCCTGGTGGTGCAGGACTATGACGAGGAGATTTACGTGCCCTTCACCTTCGAGCACGTTCCGAAGGTAGATCTCGAGGGAGGACGTATCGTCGTGCGCCCTCCCGAAACCTTCTCGGAATGAGCAACATAGACGTCTTCTGCGTGTTTCCGGAGGCAGTGGAGGCTTCTTTACGCGTCGGGGTGGTCGGGCGCGCCATCGAGCGCGGCTCCGTCTCGTTGCGCACGTTCGACCTACGGGAGTACGCGCCGAAGGGTCGGATAGACGACATGCCCTTTGGCGGTGGAGCGGGGATGGTCGTGCGCGTCGACATCATCGCCCGGGCTTTTGAGGAAGTGTACGGGGTCCGGGCGCTAGAGGTAAAGGAGCAACGGCGTGTGATCGTTACGGAGCCTGGTGGGCATGAGGTTGAGCAGGCGTACGTGCGAGAGCTCGCGGCAGGGCTCTCGAGCGGCCGGGGGATAACGGTCGTCTGTGGGCGATACGGTGGGATGGACGAGCGGGTGCGAACCGCTTTGGCGACGGAGGCGGTTTCCTTGGGTGACTTCGTGCTTTCGGGTGGAGAGATCGTGGCGGCTGCTCTCTTGGACGCGGTGATACGGCTCCTTAAGGGTGTACTCGGGAATCAGGAGAGCCTCGTTGGGGAGTCTTTCTCGCGGGAGGGTGTCTTAGGACCGCCGCAATATACAAGGCCTGCGGTTTGGGATGGAGAGGAGGTGCCAGCCGTGCTACTGTCTGGCAACCACGCGGAGATCCGGCGTTGGCGGGAAGAGCAGGCGCATCTACGGGCTTCTCGGAAGAGGCTTTGACCAAGGCTTGTAAACGGAAGTCTCCAGCCGGTCGCAGACGTAGTTTTGGTAGAGGTCGTGCCGAGTGCCTAGCTCCCCCATGCGAGGACCGTTGATGTGTACAGAAGGACAGCCGAGGGGCCATCCTCCCTGCTCCACGACAGGTGCCAGATATTTTTCTTAAGCGGGCGTGGCCGTTCCGGGAGCCGTCGTCCAGGCACTCGTAGCGCTCTTCTCCGAGCAGAGATCCGACCGCGCAGCAGATGGCCCCAGCTGGTGTGGTAGTGGATCTTGGTCCTGGAACCAGCAAGCCAAGCGAAGACCTGCAAGGAGTAGGAGCCGTCGGGGCCATGCATCAGTCCTCGGGCCGCTTTGCGCGCTATCTCAACCCTTTGCTATGGTTCTATCAGCCTGGTGAGGCTCCCGTAGCGTACCGATCGGCCCCCGCGAACTCCAGCCACACACAAGGCTCATCCCCCACTATCCACGCATCGTGCCCGGGAGGGATAACCGCAGCGTCTCCGGCGCTGGCCTCCGCCTCCGTACCGTCGTCCATCACGACCTTCATCCGCCCGGAAAGCACATAGCCCACGTGGTGGACCTGACAGCTGTCGGTGCCTGCGATCGGCTTTACGTGCACTGACCACCTCCACCCTGGCTCAAGGACAAACCGTCCAACGGTAACGTTGCCCAGGTGCACGATGTCCGCTTTCCCCTTATCGACGAACTGTCGAGTCTCGTCAGGGGACTCTAGACTCTTGCCCTGTAGAGTTGCTGGCTGCTCCATACCTCTTCCCATTCCTTTCACTTCCCCTGCGGGCCAACGTTTGCACACAGGAATGATGCCACCCAGCCGAGCTCGGTACATCCCCTACCAAAAGCTGGCGCCCAGAGAGAGTAGGGTAGGGGCTGCCCCGTTGCCTCTGCCCGTCTGCTCCTTCCCGCTGCCTCCCTACAGCCAGCGGGTCAGAGACTTCGCCCACCGCCTGTGGAAGTGTTACTTTTACGTCCTCGATTGACAAAAGGGGCGGGTTCCGCCACCGCTGGCTGAACCCGCTACATAACCTAACCTTCCCGGACCTCGAGAGCGGCGGGATGGAGAGAAGGTGTTGGTCGTGCTATTATCCGGTGATTACGCAAGGATCTGTGCCTGGCGGGAGAGAGAGGCCCGTGACAGGGCCGACGCCAGGGCGGGGGCGCCCGAGGGGACGGAACATACCCCCGACACGCCCAGGACTCCGAATGCCACCCACGAGAGGAGATAGCTGGTGATCACGAACGATACGATAGAACAGGACGGCGCCAACTCTAACATCGCCGATTTTAAGCCGGGGGACACTGTGAGGGTCCGCTACCGGGTCATCGAGGGCAACCGAGAGCGCATCCAGAACTTCGAGGGCCTGTGTCTCCAGCGCAAAGGCGCGGGCATAGGCGAGACGTTCACCGTGCGCAAGAACTCTTTCGGGGTGCCGGTGGAGCGCATCTTCCCCCTGCACTCACCGAAGATAGCGGGGATAGACGTGGTCTCGAGGGGCGCCGTGCGACGGGCGAAGCTCTATTACATTCGCGAGAAGGTTGGCAAGAAGGCCCGGGTCAAGAAGGCTACCTAGAGCCCAAAGTATGGTCTCCAGCCGTATCCACGGGGGGCGTCACGTAGAGAGCGGCGCGCTCTACGCCTTCGACGCCTCATGGTTGGCGAAGCGACGAGGCCCTTTGGCGGGGGCGGACGAAGCCGGGCGTGGGGCCTTGGCCGGGCCGCTCCTCGCGGCGGCGGTCGTCCTCGGGGAGGGGGAGATCCGGGACCTCAACGATTCCAAGGCTCTGAACGCTGGCCTGCGTGAAGAACTGTACATAGAGGTACTTAAGGAGGCTGGAGCGGTCAGCGTCGTCTCTTTTCCTGCGTGGTGGATTGACCAAAATGGCGTGGGACCCGCGAACAAGGAGGCCCTGAGGCGCGCCGTAAAAGGCGTGCACCTGTACTCCGGTTGCGCCCTCGCGGACGGAAACCTGGGACTCGGGCCCGGGGTGGAGTGCCTACCCCGGGCGGACGCCAGAAGCGCCGCGGTCGCGGCGGCGAGCGTAGTGGCGAAGGTTTTGCGGGATGGGGCGATGCTTGCTCTCTCCGGAGAGCACACGGGTTACGGCTTCGAGCGTAACCGAGGATACGGGACCCTGGAGCATCGCATCGTCTTGCGGGAGGCCGGTCCGTGCCGGGTGCACCGCTTCAGCTATTCCGGAGTGACCGGCTGAACTCCAAGATCCGGCGGGCCATCCTCGAGGAGCTCAGGAGGCACGACCCGCTGCCCCGGCGCGTCCGGAAGCGCGCCGGGAGGTAGAGAAGGCCACGAGCAGGTTGGTGCGTAAGCTCGGGCGTCCTCCGACGGAGGCCAAGATAGCCGAAGAGGCGGGGCTTGAGGCCACCGAGTACTGCGATTTCCTCGACCAGTATTCTCGCGGCCGGGTGACCTCGCAGCTGCGATCCCAGCTCGTCGACGCCATAAGCCAACTCGAGGAGTGCGACGAGCCGTTCGCGCTCTTTTATTTCTACGAAGGGCTCACCATGAAAGAGGTTAGCAAAACCCTCCCTTCGCCGAGGGGCGCATATGCCAGATCCTCGGGCACAACCTGATCATGCTGCGAGGGCTCCTCCAGGGGTTTGCCGCTCCCTCCGGAAGCTGGCAAGCCCCGAGCTCAGGGTCGAAGCGGGTTAGAAGTACGGGGTCCGCTATGCTACTATCTGCGAGGCTTTGATCACGCACGCCCGCAAAGGGCTGTCGGCCCGCTAGAGAAGGGCCACCGGCCCAGGTGGTGATCCGCGGACGTTTTCAGGCGAATTAGATTGCGGATTGCGGTGCGCGGGCGGAGGTTTAACCACCTAAAAAAGGAGAAGCAGAATCTTGGAGACTACGACCCAACTGGTAGGCGTTAGGGAGCTTTTGGAGGCCGGGGTCCACTTCGGCCATCAGGCGCGCCGGTGGAACCCCAAGATGAAGAGGTACATCTTCGCCGAAAGGGCGGGGGTTCACATCATCGACCTTGACCAGACGCTCACCCTCCTGGATCAGGCCCGGCAGTTCGTAAGGAGCGTGGCCGAGGCTGGGCGCGAGATCCTCTTCGTCGGCACCAAGAAGCAGGCCCAGCTCACCGTGGCCGAGCAGGCTGTGCGCAGCGGACAGCCGTACGTCGTCGAGCGCTACATTGGCGGGATGCTCACGAACTTTCAGACTATACAACCGCGCATCCAGTACTTCACGACGCTCGCTCAGACCGTCGAGGAGACGCCAGAGGAGGAGAGGACCGGCCGCGAATGGTTCGCCCTCTACCGCGAGTACCAGAAGCTCCGGCGCAACTTCGCGGGCATCACCGAGATGGAGCGGCTGCCGGGGGCGCTCTTCGTGATCGACCCCAAAAAGGAGGAGCTCCTGGTCAAGGAGGCCAACCGCCTCAAGATCCCCGTGGTGGCCCTGACCGACACTAACTGCGACCCGGACGTGGTCGACTACATCATCCCGGGCAACGACGATGCGATACGCTCGATCAACCTGATCTCCAGGCTTATAACCAACTCCATCGTCGAGGGCCGAGGCGGAGAGGAAGACTCCTTCACTGAGGATAGGACTGTCCCTCCCGCGGTCGAGAATGCCCGGGTGGCGGAAGGGAAGGCGACCGAGGAGATCTCCGAAGCGGCCGAGAAGGGCGGAGTCTCTGAGGGCGACACGAAGGGCTTGGCCGACCCCGTGGAGTCGGCTGGGGAGATCGCCCCCGAGGAGGACCCGACCACGAGCTACCGGGGCGCACGCGACAGGCAAGAGCGGCAGCGCGAACAGGTCAGCGGCGACGCGCCGGGCGGAGCCGACGCCGGGCGGACCATGACCGAAAGGGCCCAGGGCACGCCCGGCATCGGCGAGACCGTACCTGGAGAGCTCGGAGAGGAAGACGGGTCGGCGACCGGCGAGGTCCCGTCCGGCCAGCCCGCTCCCGAGGCGTCCGAAGGATCGGGGGCGGACCAGGCCCCTTCCGGCGAGGAAGCGGCGAGAGACGAGGCCGCGGAGGATAACGACGAGAACGAGGAGAAGTAAGAACCTTGGCGAGCACCATCGAAAAGATAAAGCAGCTTCGGGAGGAGACGGCCGCTGGAATGATGGACGTGAAGCGCGCCCTTGAGGAGTCCGACGGCGACCTCAACGACGCCCGGCGCGTCTTGAGGGAGCGCGGGCAGGCTATCGCGGCGAAGAAGAGCACCCGTGAGACACACGAGGGCCTAATCGAGTCCTACATACACTTTAACGGACGGGTGGGAGTCCTCGTCGAGGTGAACTGCGAGACCGACTTTGTGGCGCGCACGCCGGAGTTCAAGGAGTTTGCTCGCAACGTGGCGTTGCACGTGGCTTCCATGGACCCCCTGGCCGTCTCTGAGGAGGACATACCCCAGGCCGCCGTAGACGAGGAGCGTTCCATAGCCGAGAGGCAGGCACAAGAGACGGGCAAACCCGATCAGATCCAGGAAAGGATAGTCGAGGGGCGTGTGAACAAGTTCGTCAAGGAGAGTGCCCTCCTCACCCAGAAATACGTCAAAGAGCCGGACAAGACCGTCGGCGACCTGCTCATGGAGACGATCCAGAAGGTTGGCGAGAACGTCGTCGTCCGCAGGTTCGTCCGCTACGAGCTCTAGGACGCATCGGCAGAATCGTGGAGGAGGCCACCCCGGCGAGGGGAGAAGAAGCGACGAGTGCCGAGCCTAAACTGGGGCCCGTCAAGCGGGTCGTCCTCAAGCTCTCGGGGGAAAGCCTGGCGGGTGGCGGGGGCTACGGTATAGACCCGGGAAGCCTTGACGCCACAGCCAACCAGGTCATGGAGGCGGTCGAAGCTGGGGCGGAGCTGGCGATCGTGGTCGGTGGCGGAAACATCTTCCGCGGATCGCAAGTCGCCGGCGAACTGGGCATCGAGAGCGCGACCGCCGACTACATGGCGATGCTTGGGACCGTCATCAACGCGCTGGCCTTGCAGGCGGCGTTGGAGCGACGCGAGATCGAGACCCGGGTCCAGTCGGCGATCCAGATCCAGGAGGTTGCCGAGCCTTACATCCGGCGGCGCGCCATGCGGCACCTGGAGAAGGGGCGTGTCGTGATCTTCGCCTCGGGCACCGGCAACCCGTACTTCACCACGGACACGGGTGCGGCCTTGAGGGCCTTGGAGATAGGCGCCAACGCTCTTTTGATGGCGAAGAACAGGGTGGACGGGGTGTACGACAAGGACCCGCGTACCAACCCGGACGCAGCGAAGATAGAGCGCCTCACGTACATGGACCTCCTCTCCAAGAACCTCTCTGTGATGGACCACACGGCAGCCACGCTTTGCAGCGGGGAGCGCCTGCCGATAATCGTTTTCGATATACTGAAGCCTGGCAACCTGCCCGGTATCTTAAGAGGCGAGCGGGTCGGTTCCCTGGTTTGGAGCGCGGGTACGGTGTCGAAGACGCGCCCTCGGGACGTAGGAGAATGAGGATGTCCGAAATCGTTGACCTGACGGCGGCCGAACACCGGATGAAGGGGGCCCTGGATTCGGTCCGGCGCGAGTTTTCCACCATCCGCACGGGGAGGGCCAACCCCTCGATCCTGGACCGTGTGGAGGTTGAAGCGTACGGTACGAGGATGCCCTTGAGGAGCGTGGCCAACGTGGGCGTCCCCGAGCCGAGGCTCCTCACGGTGACGCCGTTCGACCCCGGCACGATCAAGGCCATAGAAAGGGCCATAGACACCTCGGACATCGGGCTCAACCCTCAAAACGACGGCAAGATCATACGCCTGCCCATCCCCGAGCTCACTGAGGACCGTCGCCGCCAGCTCATTAAGCTCGTCCGCGGGATGGCTGAGGAGGGACGCGTCGCGGTCAGGAACGTGCGTCGCGGCGAGATGCGCGACCTCTCGGAGCTGATGAAGATGGGCGAGATCTCCCAGGACGACGAGCGCCGTGCCGAAGCCGAGCTCCAGCAGCTGACCGACCAGTACGTCAAGCGCATCGACGCCGCTCTGGCGGACAAGGAAGCCGAGCTCCTTGAGGTCTGAGCACTGCTGAACCCCGCCCGGAAACAGATCGCCGAACCTTCCCCCCAGAACGGGCGGGGACGCGTCCTCACCCGACTAGAAGATCGAGGGGAGAAGCCCCGACACGTCGCCATCATCATGGATGGCAACGGCCGCTGGGCAAAGGCCCGCTGGCTCCCCCGGGCCGTGGGGCATCGTGCGGGCGTGGCGGTCCTCACCCCCCTTCTAGAGGTAGCGGGTGAGTTGGGCATCGAGGCGATAACGCTCTACGCCTTCTCGACGGAGAACTGGGGACGGCCCGAGACTGAGGTGGACTCCCTCATGGCCCTGTTCCTGGAGACGGCCAAAGGCAAGGTACCTGAGCTAAACGAGCGTGGCGCCCGGCTGCGCTTCTTGGGCCGCCGGGGACACCTGCCGAAAGACGTGCGAGAAGCCATCGACGAGGCAGAGGAGCTCACCAAGAACAACGACAAGCTCGACGTCTACGTCGCGCTCAACTACGGAGGCAGGGCGGAGCTCGTGGACGCCGCCCGGCGCATGATGGAAGACGGGCTCGCGTCCGAAGAGGTCGACGAGGCCACCTTCGCCTCCTACCTCTACGCGCCGGAGGTCCCGGAGGTGGATCTCATGATCCGCACAAGCGGGGAGCTCAGAATCTCGAACTTCCTCCTCTGGCAGATCGCCTACGCAGAGTTCTACGTCACGGACACGCTCTGGCCGGACTTCTCCCCAGAGGAGTTTAGGCGGGCGATCTCCTCCTTCGCGGCCCGCTCGCGTCGCCGCGGCGGGGTCTAGAGGGAAGGCCTATGCTCAGGTGGCGCTTCGTTACCGCGCTGGCCCTGGCACCTGTAGTCTTGGTCGCCATCGCCCTAGGCCGCTGGACGGTCCTCGCCGCGGTCCTAGTCGCGGTTGCTCTCGCGGCTTACGAGCTCGCCGATGCCTTGGAACCGCTGCCATTCCCGGCAGCCTTTGGCGCCGGAGCGTTCCCGATCCTGCTCTCTGTCTTTTACGGCGCGAGCGGCGCTTTGGCCGGAACCGTGTTGAGCCTGCCGTGGGCGCTGTTCTGGCTAGGCGGTAAGCCGGAAGCCCGCACCTTGAGAACCATCCTCGCCCTCCTCTTGATGGCGCTCTGGGTCGGCGGACCCCTGGCGCACCTCGGTCTTATGGAAGACCTTGCCGTTGGCAGCTACCTCATCCTCCTCGCCGTGGTCGGACCCTGGATCTCTGACGCCAGCGCATACTTCGCTGGACGCTTCTTCGGCCGTCGCTCACTCTTCCCGAACCTGAGCCCCAAAAAGACCGTGGAGGGCGCCATCGGAGGGGTCCTAGCGACGACGGCCGCCGTCGGGTACTTCGCGTACGAGTTCTTGAGCTTCGGCGCCGTCGAGGCTGCCCTCTGGGGAGCGGCGATCTCCGCCATTAGCCAGGCCGGCGACCTCTTCGAGTCCATTCTGAAGCGCCTCCTGGACCTCAAGGACCTCGGGCACGCTCTCCCCGGCCACGGCGGCATCCTGGACCGCATTGACAGCCTGCTCTTCACCGCCCCTGCGGTATACTACCTCTACGTCCTCACCCTATGAACCCTTCTACCACACGCGCATGAAACGCCGACTCACCATCCTCGGGTCCACGGGCAGCATAGGCCTCCAGGCCCTCGACGTTGTCCGATCCCATAGAGAGCGCTTCGAGATCGTAGGCCTCTGCGCCAACAAGGACGCCGAGACACTCAAAGAGCAGGCCGAAGAGTTCGAGCCCACCTATGTCGCCCTCGAGTTCGGTAACGCGGACGCTTTAGAAGGCTTGCGCACGGAAAAGATCACCGGGCCCGGCGCCGCCTCCAGGCTCGCCGAGGCCCCCGCCGATGTCGTTCTCAACGGCATCGTCGGCTTCGCCGGCCTCGCCGCCACCGTGAACGCCCTGGAGGCGAACAACGCCGTCGCCTTAGCCAACAAAGAATCCCTCGTCGCCGGCGGCAACTGGATCATACGCCTCGCCGATGCCACAAGTAGCCGCATAATACCCGTGGACTCGGAGCACTCGGCGATCTTCCAGTGCCTCGAAGGAAGGCATGAGGGGGAGGTAAGCGAGATCCTGTTAACCGCTTCGGGCGGGCCGTTCTTCGGTCGCACCAAGGCGGAGCTTCTGGAGGCTGGGCCGGAGGACGCACTTAAGCACCCGACGTGGCAGATGGGACCCAAGATCACGATAGACTCGGCCACCATGATGAACAAGGGCCTCGAGGTCATAGAAGCCCACCATCTTTTCGGCGTGCCCTACGATCGGATAAAAGTCGTCGTGCACCGGCAGTCGGTGGTGCACGGGGGCGCCGTACTCGGTGACGGGTCGGCGATCCTGCACGCGGCTTTACCGGACATGCGGCTCCCGATCTCCTACGGCGTCCTCTACCCGGAGAGGGTGGACGTGGGAGCGAAAAGGGTTAGTTTCGGAGAGGCGAGTTGGACCTTCGAGGAGCCTCGAAACGACGTGTTCCGGTGCCTGCCGCTCGCGATTGAGGCTGGGCGGCTCGGTGGAGCATACCCAGTGGTGCTCAACGCGGTCAACGAGGCCGCCGTGGGGGCGTTCCTTGACCGCCGGATACAATTTTTGCGGATAGCGGAAGTTATAGAGGAGGTCCTGGAAGCCGTGCCTGAGTTTGGCGCGATGGAGAGCATGGAGGCCATAGTGTTCGTCGACGCCTGGGCCCGAGAAGAAGCGGAAAAGGCCACGCGGGGAGCGCGATGACGATACTCCTCGCCATCCTCGGACTGATAGCCCTGATCGTGGTCCATGAGCTAGGCCACATGCTCGTCGCCAAGGCGATGGGCGTGCACGTCCCCGAGTTTGGCGTGGGTTTTGGCCCTGCGCTCTTCAAGAAAAAAATCGGCAAGACCGTCTATTCTTTCCGCATAATACTCCTCGGCGGTTTCGCCAAGATGGCGGGGATGGAGGGGATGGCGGGCGTCGAGAAGGAGACGGGCGAGTTGGGGCCGGAGACGTACCCGTCGAAGCCGGCGTGGCGGCGGGCCCTCATCATCTTCGCCGGGCCCTTCGCGAACCTTTTGACGGCCGTCCTGATCCTCGCGGGTGTTTACATGGCGGGCGTCCCGACCGGCGCCGAACCGGAGATCGAGCAGGTCGTCCCTGGCTCCCTGGCCTCCGAGGTCGGTCTAGAGCCTGGGGACAGGATCGTCTCCGTCGACGGAGAACCCGTCGGGGAGTGGGAAGACTTCCAGGAGGTCGTCGGCGAGAAGAGCCCGGGCGATGAGGCGACGCTCCTCGTGGAACGAAACGGCGAACGCGAGGAGTTTTCGGGGACCATGAATGCCGACCCCGACGATCCCGAGAAGGCCATAGTCGGCTTCCGTCCGGTTCTCACGTACACGAGCTACGGGCCCTTGGAGGCTGTGGGGCTCGGGGTGGAGAGGACGGTCCAGATCGTCGGTCTCTTCGGCTGGTTCATAGGACAGCTAGTGACCGGAGACCAGAGCTTCTACGACTCGGTATCGGGGCCCGTGGGCATCACCTCGGTCAGCAGCGACGCTGCCTCGCAAGGGACGCAGAGCTTTGCGTTGCTTCTGGCTTTCATCAGCATCAACCTCGCCGTTGTCAACCTGCTTCCTATCCTTCCGCTCGACGGGGGCCACCTGTTCTTCATCGCGGCGGAGAAGGTCTTGGGGAGGCCGGTGAACCCCGAGACGCTCGCCAGGATCGCCGCCTTCGGCCTCGCGCTCATGCTGATGCTCTTCGTTGTCGCAACCTACGTGGATCTTAGTAAAATCTTTACGGGGCAGCCATTTGTTCCCGACCAGAATCCTTAAAGTTTGGGAGAGGTATGACAGAGACAGTGGTACAGGAGCGCCCGATCACCAGCCGACAAATAGTCGTGGGCGACGTGCCCATCGGCGGAGGCGCCGAGGTGGCCGTCCAGTCGATGACCAACACGAACACCAGCGACGTCGAGGCCACCGTCCAGCAGGTCTACGATCTCAACACTGCCGGCACCGACCTCGTGCGCGTCTCCGTCAACGGCTCCAAAGCTCTAAAAGGTTTCAAAGAGGTCGTCTGGCGCTCTCCGGTCCCCCTGATCGCCGACATACACTTCGACTACCGGATGGCCCTGGGAGCGGCTGACGCGGGCGCCGCCTGTGTCCGCATCAACCCCGGTAACATCGGCGGCGACGACCGCTTCAGGGCCGTGATTGAGAAATGCGTGGAGACCGGCTGTGCCATGCGCATCGGCGTGAATTCCGGCTCCGTCGAGAAGCGTTTCTGGGACCTCCCAAAGGCCGAAGCCCTGGTTGCAAGCGCCTTGCACAAGGTCGAAATTGCCGAAGAGACGGGCTTCAAGAACTTCAAGGTCTCCCTGAAGGCGAGCCACGTCCCCGAGATGGTCGACGCGAACAAGGAATTTCGTCGTCGCTCCGACGCGCCGCTGCACCTGGGCGTCACCGAAGCCGGCACCAAGCTTCCCGGCGCTATAAAGAGCGCCGCCGCTCTGGGTCAGCTTTTGCCGTACGGCATCGGGGACACCATCCGCATCTCGCTCGCCGAGGACCCGGTCGAGGAGATACCGGTCGCGTACCATATCCTCTCCGCCCTGAACTTGCGGCACCGCGGCCCCAACGTTATCGCCTGTCCGAGCTGTGCCCGCACCTTGGGCTTCGACGTCATCGGCATGGCCGCCCAGGTCGAAGACAAGCTCAAGCACTACGAGGACCACTTCACCGTCGCCGTGATGGGCTGCGTCGTCAACGGCCCCGGCGAGGCGCGAGATGCCGACTACGGCGTCGCCGGCGGCAAGGACGACGGCGTCATCTTCTCCAAGGGCCAACCGCTTCGCAAGGTGCACCGCGACGAGATCTTCGATGCTCTCTTTGAGGAGATAGAGAAGGACGGCTGGAAGTAGCGTTCAGCAAGCGACTCAGTCGCTGGGACCGGCGCTGCTAAGCTAATGGTCCCGTGTCGTCCGGCCGTTGTCGCCTACAAACATCGTTAGCGTCGTATTCCCCGAAGTAACCGTGGTCGGCGTTGTTACACACGGCATCCAGACTTGAATCTTCTTGCGCACTAGATTGTTGTAAACGCCAGCGCTCACAAGCTTGCTATTCAAGGAACTCAGGTCTTTCCTCGCTTTGAGCATGACGCTATTGGCATCCGCAATTTTTCGCAGACATCTTCCAAAACCGCACCGGTCGGATACGCGGTGGGGTCTTTGTAACCATTGTCGTCCAAGTGCCCGGCCATCTCAAGGAAGTCCGTGAAAACTTCGGCGGAGATTAGCGTCCTGATGTCGGCTCTGTCCCATCTTACGTGGCTCGGCGCAGTCTTTCTGACTCCGGTCGTAAAGCTTTCCAGGTAGACGTGCTCGCTGCCTAACAGATTCGTGAAAAAGCTGAGCGTCTGCGCTTGCCACTGCGCGAACGCCCCTGCGTCGAGGGTCACATTGGTGATCACCCCCGGCGGAGGTGGTCTATGCCTACTGAGTACCCGTTCCCCTTTAGCAAATGAGGTGCTCGGCCCGTTCCAGCAATCTTATTTCTGATGTCCAATGCCACGTTTTGAGTGTACTCGATCCGTACTGTCTATTGAAGAACTATCGACAACGGGCAATCAATAGTGTTCCCGGCCTGCCCCTAAGCTTTCAGGTCCGCTCGCCTTGTAACCTAGATACTCTGCGATATAATCTTCCTTGCTGTAGTGGAGCAAGGGGTCTCTCGGGACCCGTTGCTTTTTTAACGTCTCGAAAGCAGGGAGTAGCAGACGGCACGGTTGGATAGATTGGCGGAGGTTGTTGAGGGCGCGCTTCCGAAGGAGGCGGAGCTCGTGGAGGCCCGCTTTTCCGGCGGGCCTCATCTCACGCTGCTCGTGGACCGGGAGGGCGGACCCGTCGACCACGAGTTCTGCTCGGAGGTCGTTACCAGGATCTCGCCGGTCCTAAACGAAGAGGGCTACGGCGGGCTCGTCGAGGTCTCTTCACCAGGGATAGAGCGTCCTTTGACCAAACCGGAGCACTACCGGCGCTTCGTCGGGCACGAGGCGAAGGTGAGGCTCGCAGAGCCCATCGACGGGCGGCGGAACTTCACCGGCACCATCGAGCGGGCTAGCGAGACAGTTTTCGTATTAAAACTCTTAGAGGGGGGCACGGAGGTGGAGCTGCCGTTCGGCTGCGTTTCGCGGGCGTACCTCAAGGAGGACATATAACCAGATGAATACAGCATTGTTATCGGCTTTACGCGAGATCGAAGTGGATAAGGGCATCCCCTTCGACACGGTCCAGAGCGTCCTCGAGGAGTCTTTGCTCGCGGCGTACCTGAACCGCGAGGGGGCCGACGAGGAGGCACGGGTCGTCCTGGATCGTGAGACCGGCGACCTCCGGGTGATGAAGGATGGCGAGGACATAACTCCCGCCGACTTCACCCGTATTGCCGCTCAGGTGATGCGCCAGGCCTTCTATCAGCGTTTGAACGAGGTTCACAACGAGCAGCTCCTCGAAGAGTACGGCGGACGCATAGGTGACATAGTCACCGGCATCGTCCAGCAGGCGCATCGCAGGATGACGCTCGTAGACCTGGGGAGGGTCGAGGCGCTCTTGCCGGCGAGCGAGCAGGTCCCGAACGAGCGGTACGAGAACGGGCAGCGCATCAAGGTGTACCTTTTGGAGATAAGGGAGCCGGGACGAGGCCCGAGCCTCGTGGTGAGTAGGCGCCACGAGGGGCTCTTGAAGGGCCTCTTCGAGCTGGAAGTGCCAGAGATCTACGACGGATTGGTGGAGGTAAAGGCCGTCGCCCGCGAGGCGGGGTTGCGTTCGAAGGTCGCGGTGTGGTCGAACGAGTCGGGGATAGACCCAGTTGGCGCCTGCGTGGGACCGCGCGGAAGCCGCGTGAGGGCCGTTGTCTCCGAGATGAGGAACGAGAAGATAGACATCATCCAGTGGGACCCGGACCCGGCTCGTTTCATAGCGAAGGCTTTGAGCCCCGCACGCGTCAGGGAGGTCTACTTGGACGACGACGAGCAGCAGGCCGAGGTCATCGTGCCCGACGATCAACTCAGCCTCGCGATAGGGCGGGAGGGCCAGAACGCCCGACTCGCCGTGAAGCTTACCGACTGGAAGATAGACATAAAGCCCGAGAGCCAGGCTGCGGAGTTCGAGGATGAGGAAGAGGACTGGGAGCTTGAGGAGGACTCGGCGATGCACCGTTGCCGGGCAGTCCTCGCCAACGGCCGGAGGTGCCCGAACACGGCGCTGCCAGGGTCGCTGTTCTGCGGGATCCCTTCGCACCAGGCTCAGGCCGCGGAGTTCGAAGGCATGATAGAGGGCTCTTAGAGGGGGTTTAGATGGCTAGACGAGTGTATGAGATAGCCCGCGAGCTTTCGCTGGACACGAAAGAGGTTCTGGATCGCCTGAACGCGGCGGGCGTGGAGGTGAAGAACCACTTAGCCGCGGTCGAAGACCCCGTCTACGAGCGGGTCTTCGGTGACGAAGGTAACGGCCAGGCGTCCGCTCCTGTTTCGCCGGACACTGACGGCGCTACGAACGGGCGGGCTGAGGCCCCTCTGGTGTCCGAGCCCGCGGAGCGGCGGGAGTCGAAGGAGAAGAAGGGCGGCCGCAAGCGGCGCCGAGTGGTGATAGATGCGAGCGCTACGAGCAGGGGACCACGTGCCGTGCCCGCCGAAGCGGTGCCTAGCGAGACACGACGGGCACCCGAGACCGAGGCCACAAGGGAAGAGAAGACCGCAGCCAGGGTCGAGCCGGGGGCGACGGTCAAGGATCTGGCGGACGCCCTCGGCGTGGCGCCGACCGCGATAATTAAGGTGCTCTTCGCCTTGGGCGAGATGAAGACCGTGACACAGACGCTCTCGACCGAGGAGTTAGAGCTCGTCGCCGACGAGATGGGGGTCGAGGTCGAGATCGGGACCGTCGAGGAACCCGCCCCGACGGCGGCGATACCAGAGGACGCGCCGGAGGACCTCGTTGAGAAGCCACCGGTCGTAACGGTTATGGGCCACGTCGACCACGGCAAGACTTCCCTCCTGGACCGCATCCGCAGGTCCGACGTGCAGGCTGGCGAGGCCGGGGGGATCACTCAGCACATCGGCGCTTACCAAGTCGAGAGTAGTGGGAGGAAGATCACCTTCATAGACACGCCGGGCCATGAGGCGTTCACCGAGATGCGAGCCCGGGGCGCGAAGGTGACGGACGTTGTGATCCTGGTCGTCGCCGCCGATGACGGGGTGATGCCCCAGACCCAGGAGGCCATAGAGCACGCCCGGTCTGCTGGGGTACCCTTGGTCGTCGCGCTGAATAAGATAGACGTACCGAACGCTAATCCGGACAGGGTCTTGGGCCAGCTCTCCGAGCGAGAGCTCATGCCCGAGGCCTACGGCGGTGAGACGGTCACGGTGCCAGTCTCCGCCAAGACGGGCGAGGGGATAGACGAGCTTTTGGAGAATATCCTCGTCGTCGCGGAGCTCGAGGAGCTTCAGGCGAATCCCAAGGCGCAGGCTTCCGGGTACGTGATAGAGGGCGAGCGCGACCCGGGCCGCGGTCCCGTCGCGACGCTCCTCTTGAACCGCGGCACCTTGCGCAAGGGCGACGTCGTGCTTGCTGGCACCACCTACGGGCGCGTGCGGGCGATGCTCGACTACACGGGCAAGAGGATCAAGGAGGCGGGGCCTGCGACCCCGGTCGAGATCCTGGGCCTCTCCGGCGTCCCCGAGGCGGGCACCCGCTTCGAGGTCGTGGATCACGAACGGACCGCCCGAGACCGGGCCCAGCAGGCAGAGGCGGCTCTGAGGCGGCAGGAGCTCGCCCAGGGTGGGCTGCGACGCACGCTCGAAGAGCTTCTCGGCGAGGGCGGTACGCAGGACCTGAACCTCGTCATCAAGGCGGATGTCGCGGGTTCGGTCGAAGCCTTGAAGGAGGCTTTGGCGAGGCTCTCTACCGATGAAGTACGGGTCAACATCGTCAGGAGCGGTGTCGGGGCCGTTACGGACTCAGACGTGATGCTCGGTTCGGCGAGCGGCGGCATTGTGTTGGGCTTCAACGTCCGGCCGACCAACACCGCTAAGCAGGTCGCCGAGAAGGAGAACGTCGAGATACGGACCTACGAGGTGATCTACAAAGCCCTCGAGGAGATAGAGGCCGCTATGCGCGGCATGCTCACCCCGGAGACCGAAGAGCGCGAGACAGCCACCGCCGAGGTCCGTGCCACTTTCAGGGTCCCGAACGTCGGCGTGGTCGCTGGCTGCTACGTGACGAGCGGCGAGATCTTCCGCAACAACCGCGTCCGCGTGGTCCGGGACGGCACCGTGGTATACGAGGGCAACATCGCTTCCCTAAAGCGCTTCAAGGACGACGTGCGCTCAGTGCGGCAGGGCTTCGAGTGCGGAGTGGGAGTAGAGAACTTCAATGACATCAAGGAGAACGACGTCCTGGAGTTCTTCGAGGTCGTCGAGGTCCCCAGGTAATACTCGAGGTCCCTTGTTCTGCGCCGTAAGGCTCGAGCTGGAGTTGCCCTTCGCTACAAGCCTGAAGGACAAACGCCAGACCTTGAGGTCACTCAAAGACCGCTTGAGGCGCAAGAACGTCTCCGTTGTCGAGGCCGACCGCCAAGACTTCTGGCAGCGGGCCACGGTCGAGCTGGCCCTGGCCGCCGTCAGCAGGAGCGCGGCAGAAGAGAAGCGTGAGGAGGTCAGGCGCGCGCTCCTAACCTACGAGGAGCTGGCCATACTCGATTGGCGGGAGGAGTTTGTCAATTTATGAGTGGGCACACCCGCAAGGTCGAGTCCCAGCTGAAGGAGATCGTCGGCGAGGAGGTCGCCACCCTCTCCGACCCACGCATCAGGGGTCTCGTAACGGTCACCGGTGTCCGGGTGAGCCCGGACCTCAGCACCGCCACGGTCTTTTACAGCGTGCTCTCGGACGAGGACCGAGAAGGAGCGAGAGAGGGTTTGCAGAGCGCTGCCGGGCGCATCCAGGGCTCTATAGGAGCGCAGACGCGCCTCAAGCGTACCCCGCGCTTGCGTTTCGAACCGGACCCTGTCGTGGAGAACGTGGGCAGGATCGAGGCGGCGCTCAAAGACGTCAGAGAGACGAGGAAGGATGCAGACGCGACCGACTAGCAATATGACACGAGAGGTCGCGCTTTTCTTGAAGGGTCTGGAAAAGGCGGCCATTGCCACTCACACCGGGGCAGACGGGGACGCCGTGGGCTCCGCGGTCGCGCTCTTGTACCTCTTGCGCTACCTCGATGCCGAGGCCGTGTTCTGCTACTCCGAGGAGGTGCCGGACTACCTCTGCTGGCTCCTGCCCGAGGAGCCTCTCAAGGAGCGTCCGCCGGATCACGACCTCCTTGTGGTCGACGCTTCCCGGGCTGACCGCATCAGCGTGCGAGATGGGCAAGCGCGCCCGGTGCGCCTGAACCTCGACCACCACGAAGACAACCCGCTCTACGGGGAGATGAACCTCGTGGACCCGCGGGCCGCCGCGAGCGCCGAAGTAGTGGCCCGCCTATACGCCGAGCTCGGCGTGCCCCTAAAGGGAATGGCGGCCGAGGCGATCTACGCCGGCATCTACACCGATACCGGCGGCTTCCGTTTCAGGAACGTCTCCCCTGAAGCCCACGAGCTGGCCGCCGACCTCCTCCGCGCAGGAGTAGTACCAGCCGAGATCCACAACCGGATAAACCGTACCAGCACCGTGGAGAAACTGAACATCGTCGGCGTTTCTCTAGCGAACGCCGAGCGGTACGGTGAGGCCCTGGTCTCGGTCGTGGACGGCTCCGACTACAAGTGTACCGGCGCCACCGAGTTCGACTCCAAGGAGTCCATAGACCACCTGCGGACCGTGGCCGGCGTCGAGGTCGTAGCGCACCTGAGGGAGGTCGAGGACGGCACGAAGGCGTCATTGCGTTCCGAGCACGTGGACGTGGGCGCCGTAGCCCGGCGATTCGGCGGTGGCGGGCACAGGCTCGCGGCTGGCTACACGACGGAGAAGCCGCCACGGCAAGCCAAGGAGGAACTGCTCGAGGCCTTGAAGGGCGTCGTGAACCTCGACGAGAACTGGGGCGCCTAACATAGCTCCTCCGAGCTTCTCCGGCGCGCTGCTGCTGGACAAGCCGTCCGGCATCACCAGCGCCCGGGCGGTCGCCCGGGTAAAGCGCCTCCTGTCGAAGGGGATCAAGATCGGGCACACCGGCACCCTCGACCCCCTCGCCTCCGGGCTTTTGGTTCTCCTTTTGGGCCGAACGACCCGTCTCTCCCGCTACGTGACCGGCCTCGACAAGGAGTACATCACCACCGCGCGCTTCGGCGCCGTCTCCGACACCCTGGACGCGGACGGCAGGATCACACCCCTCGAAGACGTTCCGATACCTGACGAAGCCACCATACGCGCCGCGACAGAGCAGTTTTCGGGCGAGATACGCCAGGTTCCCCCGATGGCCTCCGCCGTCAAGGTGAAAGGAGAACGCCTCTACAAAACACTGCGCCGCGGCGAAGAGATCGAGCGCGAGAGCCGCCCCGCGACGATACATGCCTTCGAGCTCCTGTCCCTCGATGGGGACACTGCCACCTTCTACGTCTCGTGCGGTGGCGGCACCTACGTCCGTACCCTCGTCGTGGACCTCGCCG
Organism: Actinomycetota bacterium; assembly: GCA_030862075.1. GTDB lineage: Bacteria > Actinomycetota > Rubrobacteria > Rubrobacterales > Rubrobacteraceae > Rubrobacter_F. The sequence continues at coordinate 41,518 of JALZEL010000198.1, forward strand.
ACTCCCTGGGAACCGGCGCCTACCTCACAGCCCTCCGTCGCACCCGGGTAGGCCACCTGAAGGTCGAAGAAGCGATCCCCCAGGAAGACTTCTTCCCACAGAGACTCGAAACACATATAATACAATCGAGGGCGGTGGTGGGGCATCTACCAGTGGTGTCGGTCTCGCCGAGTGTTGGGGAGCGTTTGGTATGCAACGGGCGGCCCCTAGATGCGTTCGGGATCGGTGGCAGCTACCAGGTGCAGTCCGGGGGAGAGTTATTGGCGATCTACCGGGACGTCGGCGAAAGTGCGAGGGCTGAGGTCGTATTGTGCGGTCCGTAGTCGTGGCCCTGGGGACTTTCGACGGGGTGCATCTCGGGCACCTGGCCGTGATCCGACGCGCGGTCGAGGAGGCACGTGTACGGGGGCTGCGTTCCGTGGCGGCGACTTTCGATCCCCACCCGCGGGCAGTCTTGGCGCCGGGGAACGAGCCCAAGCTCTTGACGACCCTGGACGTGCGCGAAGAGCTGCTGCTCGCGTGTGGGATGGACGAGATGCGCGTGATACGGTTCGATAGAGAGTTCTCGAGGAAAAGTCCCTGGGGTTTCGTGGGGGACGTGCTCGTCGGCGCGCTTCGTGCTGCGGTGGTGGTGGTCGGCGATAACTTCCGGTTCGGCTACAAGGCGTCGGGGAACTTCGAGGACCTCCGGAGATGCATGAAGGACACGGGCGGAGAGGCGCTCGCCGTCCCCACCTACGCTTCGGGCGAAGCCATCAGTTCGACGAGGATACGAGAGCTTCTCTTAGACGGCGAGGCACGCGAGGCCGCAAGGCTCTTAGGGAGGCCCTACGCGTTGCGTGGCGAGGTCGTCGTCGGGGACAAACGGGGCCGAACCATAGGCTTCCCCACCGCCAACGTCCTCCCGGACACGCGCGCTCTCGTACCCGGGCGCGGGGTGTACGCGGGACGCGTGCGGGTGAGGGACGAGTGGTTCGGCGCCTGTACTAACGTCGGCGTGGCACCCACTTTCGAGAGGCGGGACAGCAAGGTCGAGGCGTACCTGTTGGACTACGAGGGGGACTTGTACGGAGAAGTGGTTGACGTCAGCTTTGTGGAGCGGCTCAGGCCGGAGAAGCGGTTCTCTGATATCGAGGAACTAAAAACTCAGATAGCGCGGGACGTCTCGCAGGCCCGAAAAGTGGTCTCTTAACCACCGACGTTCGGAAAAGAATGGCCGCTGCAGGATCAGACGAGAAGTCTTCCGGCTTTGTTCCGTAGCTTTCGCGGGGAGTCCCCGGAAGACGCGACGGCTGATGCCCGAAACCTGACTGCTAGATTGATGCATGTGGTAGCATATGCGTCACTAGAGAGATAAATCGAGAGAGCAAAGAGGAGAACGAAGAAGTTGACGGTAGTAGAGAACAAAGACGAGATAATCCAAAATTACGCAGCCCACGAGGGCGACACCGGTTCGTCCGAGGTTCAGGTCGCGGTGCTGACGGAGCGCATCCGGCACCTGACGGACCACCTGCGCGTGCACACGCACGATTTCCATTCTAGGCGTGGCCTCTTGAAGATGGTCGGTAAGCGGCGTCGCCTCCTAAAGTACCTGCAGAAGAAGGATGTCGAGCGCTACCGGGCGCTAATACAGCGGCTGGGCCTGCGCCGGTAAGCTCGCGGTTAGCCCCTTCGCTGCCTACCCAGTATAAACACAGAGGAGAAAAAGAATATGCGTTTAGAGATACCCGTAGGCGAGCGCTCGATCGTGCTCGAAACCGGGAAGTTGGCCAAGCAAGCTGGCGGCGCGGTCACGACGCGCTTGGGCGACACGGTTGTGCTCGCTACCGCGACCCGTTCGGCAGCCCCCAGGCCCGGGGTGGACTTTCTGCCCTTGAGCGTGGATATCGAAGAGAGGATGTCTTCTGCTGGCAAAATCCCCGGCGGCTTCATCAAGCGCGAGGGAAGGCCTTCGGAGAGGGCTATCCTTACCGCCCGGCTTACCGACCGTCCCTTGAGGCCTCTCTTCCCTAAGGGCTACCGCAATGAGATACAGGTCATCGGCACTGTGTTCGGGGCCGATCAGGAGACGCCGTATGACACCATTAGCATGGTCGGGGCGTCGGCGGCCCTGGCGCTTTCGGACATACCGTTCGACGGACCGATAGGAGCCGTGCGCGTGGGGAGGACGCTCGACGGGGAGCTGATCCTCAACCCGACGTACGGTCAGCTCTCGGAGAGCGACCTCGATCTCGTGGTGGCGGGGACGAAGGGAGCGATCACGATGGTCGAGGCCGGCGCGAACGAGGTCCCCGAGGACGTGATGGTCGACGCCATGCTCCTCGCCCAAGAAGCCATCAGCGAACAAGCCGAGGCCATCGAGAACTGGGCCCGGGAGTTCGGCAAGGAAAAGCAGGAGGTCGTCGCGACAGGGGGCGACGAGAACCCGTTCCTCGCCGACTTCAGAGAGCGCTACCTCGACCGCGTCAAGGACGCCATCGTCAACACTGACCGCAGGGCTAGACACGAGGCCCTGGACGAGCTCGAGGCGGAGCTGGTCGAGGGATGCGAGCCAGGAGAGGCCGAACAAGTACGGGCAGCCCTGACCGTTCTGGAGAAGGAGGCGTTCCGCAAGCTTTACCTCGAGGACCGCAAGCGGACCGACCTTCGGGAGATGGACGAGATCCGGCCGACGACGGCGGAGGTTTCGATGATCCCGCGCGTGCATGGGACGGGGCTCTTTACCCGCGGTGAGACGCAGGTCCTCTCTTCCCTTGCGCTCGCGGACCTGGGGCTAGCCCAGAGGCTCGACACCATAGAACCGGTGACCGGCAAGCGCTACATGCACCACTACAACTTCCCGCCCTACTCCACCGGCGAGACAGGCAGGGTCGGGGCGCCACGTAGGCGCGAGATCGGGCACGGGGCTTTAGCCGAACGAGCGCTCTTGCCGGTTATACCGTCCGAAGAGACCTTTCCATACGCCATGCGTATCGTCTCCGACGTCTTGGAGTCGAACGGCTCCTCCTCGATGGCGAGCGTCTGCGGTTCGACCCTGGCGTTCATGGATGGCGGCGTGCCTATCAAAGCGCCGGTTGCTGGAGTGGCTATGGGCCTCGTCAAGGAGGGCGAGGACTACGTTGTCCTCTCGGACATACAGGGCTTAGAGGATCACATGGGCGACATGGACTTCAAGGTCGCGGGCACGCGCGACGGCATAACGGCCCTGCAGATGGACATGAAGATCACCGGGGTCTCGGCGGAGCTTTTGAGAAAGGCCTTGAAGCAGGCCAGGAAGGGGCGGCTCGAGATTCTGGACATCATGGTTGGGACCATCTCCGAGCCCAGGAGCGAGGTCTCGGAGTTCGCGCCAAGGGTCGAGGCCCTGAGGATCCCGACCGACAAGATAGGACTCCTCATAGGCCCGGGCGGGAAGACTATCAACGCCATGCAGGAGCAGTTCGGGGTGAATATCTCTGTCGAGGACGACGGGACGGTCTACGTCGCGGGCGAAGGCATAGCGGCCAAAGAGGCTGCCGCCGCGGTCACCGGCATGACAAAGGATGTGGAGACCGGCGAGATATACACCGGCAAGGTGGTGAAGACCACCAACTTCGGCGCCTTTGTCGAGCTCACTCCGGGCCGCGACGGGCTGTTGCACATCTCGCGCCTCGCGCCGGGCCGCCAAAGGGTAGAGCGGGTCGAGGACATCGTCACGGAAGGAGACAAGGTCAAGGTGCGCGTCCTCGACATAGACAAGCAGAAGCGCATCTCCTTGGAGAGGGTGGAGGAGGAGTAGCCCTTGAGCGAGCGGAACGTAAACGTAAAGGAGTTCCCCGGCGGCTTGAGGGCCTTCTCCGAGCCGTTGGACGAGGCGACGAGCGTCTCTTTAGGGATCTGGATCCGAGCCGGTAGCCGCGATGAAAAGGACGAGGTCGCCGGCATCACCCACCTCATGGAGCACATGCTCTTCAAGGGCACGCCCTCTATGGACGCCTTAGGAATTGCAGAGGCGTTCGAGAGCATCGGCGCCCAGGACAACGCGGCGACCGGCGAGGAGTATACCGTCCTCTACGCCCGGTTTTTGCCCGAGCATCTCGAGACGGCAATGGACATCATGAGCGAGATGGTCGTCTCGCCGACTTTGGCGGACCTCGAGCGCGAAAGGGAGGTGATCGTCGAAGAGATCAAGATGTACGAGGATAGGCCCGATCAGATGGCCGACGAGTACCTCTCTTCCCTGATCTTCCACGACGACACTCTGGGTCGTCCGATCATCGGCTCGGTCGAGACGGTTCGCGGCGTAAACCACGACACTCTGCGCGCCTTCCACCGGGGCACCTATACTGCCCCGAACATCTTCGTCGTCGGCGCGGGTAAACTCGAGACCGACGGGTTCGAGCGCATGGTCGAGGAGAAGCTCGGGACGTTGCCCGCGGGCGAGACGTTCGTGCGAGAAGCGAACCCAGGGACTCCGAAGAACCGCTTCTTCTACAAGTTCAAGGAGACCGAGCAGTACCACGTGGCGCTGGGCTCTTTGGGGTTGCCCGCAAAGAGCGAAGACCGCTTCGCCATGAGCGCCCTAAACAACGTGCTTGGCGGCGGGATGAGCAGCCGACTCTTCCAGGAGGTCCGCGAGAAGCGAGGCTTAGCCTACGCTGTGTACTCGTACCACCAGGGCTACTCAGACGCCGGCGCCACAAAAATGTACGTCGGCTCCTCCACCGGAAACGTCGAGGAGGCCGTGAAGGTTATCGCCGAGCAGCTGGCAAGGATCCGCGAGGAGCCCGTGACCGAGGAGGAGCTGCAGCGCACCAAGGAGCAGCTCAAGAGCTCGACTATACTCGCCCTGGAGAGCACCGCCGCACGAATGACCCGCGTAGGCCGGAGCGTCATCACCGGCTCGGAGCTCTTCACACCCGAGGAGATAGCCGCTCGCATCGACGCGGTGACCGCCGGCGACATCAAGCGGCTCGCCAACGACCACCTGAGACTAGAGAACATGTATCTCTCCGCCGTCGGTCCAAAGGAGCTCGACCTTGGAAGGTACTTGAGCAGCAGTTAGCCGTCAGCGATCGGCCGTCGGGAAAAGCAAAGGCTGATGCCGACGGACGATGCCTGGCCACTTCCAAAAGGGGGTGTAGGAGCTGTTAGACAGTAGAACTTTGCAGGTTCTCCCCTTAGGCGGATTGGGGGAGATCGGCAAGAACATGACCGCCGTGCGCCAGGACAGCGGGATCGTCCTGATCGACGCCGGCATGGCCTTCCCGGACGAGGAGATGCCGGGTATAGACCTAGTTCTGCCCGACTTCTCTTATCTGAGAGAACACCGGGACGAGCTCAGGGGCATCGTCCTCACCCACGGCCACGAGGACCACGTTGGCGCCCTGCCGTACCTTTTGCGGGAGTTCGACAAAGTTCCCGTCTACGGGACGCGGCTCACGCTCGGGCTCGTGCGTCCGAAGCTCGCCGAGTTCGGCATAAAGAACGCGGAGTTGCAACAGGTCAACGCCGGCGACAGTACGGATTTCGGCGGTTTCGGTGTCGAGTTCGTAAACGTCAACCACTCTATCCCAGGCGCGGTCGCTGTGGCCCTGTGGACAAACGCGGGGGTAGTGGTCTTCTCCGGCGATTACAAGATCGACCTGACCCCGATCGAGGGTGGCCCGATGGACCTGGCCCGCTACGCCTCTTTGGGAGAAGAGGGTGTGCTCGCCTACTTCGGCGACTCGACCAATTCCGAGAGGGATGGGTACGTGCCTTCGGAGAGGGTGGTCGGCGAAACCTTCGACGAGGTCTTCGAGAGGACCGAAGGGCGCATCATCGTCGCCTCCTTCGCCTCGAACATCCACCGCGTGGGCCAGGTCGTCGAGGCAGCCAAGAGGCACGGTCGCTCCGTGGGGGTCACGGGGCGGTCCATGATCCGCAACGTCCAGATCGCACGCGAGCTCGGCTACCTGGACCTTCCCGAAGCGATGCTCGTGGACCAGCGGGACATAAACCGGATCCCGGACGGCGATATCGTGGTCCTCACGACCGGCGCCCAGGGCGAGCCCTTGGCTGCTCTCAGCCGCATCGCCACCGGCACCCACCGCACCATCGAGGTTGGCCCCGGCGACGTCGTCGTGATCTCGGCTCACCCCATCCCCGGCAATGAGCGCGGCGTCTCGCGCACAATAAACAACCTAATGAAGCAGGGCGCGGAGGTCCTATACGCTCCCTTGAGGGCCGTACACGTCTCGGGGCACGCGGCCAAAGAAGAGCAGAAGCTCGTGCTCTCGCTCTTGAGACCCAAGTTCTTCGTCCCGGTGCACGGCGAGTTTCGCCACCTGGTGCACCACGCGAAGACGGGCGTGAGCATGGGCATCCCGGAGAACAACATCTTCGTCTTGGAGAACGGAGAGAGGCTTGAGTTCAAGGACGGGGAGGCACGCAAGCTGGATCCCGTCTCCGCGGGGATGTTCCTCGTGGACGGCGGAGGCTTCGCGGACACCTCGGGGGCGATCATGCGCGAGCGGCAGCAGCTATCCGAGGAAGGGATGTTCGTCGTCATCGCCCGCATCAACGCCCAGAGCGGCGAGCTTTTGGGTCCGCCGGACGTAATCTCGCGGGGCTTCGTGGACCCACAGGCACAGAACGGCCTCGTGGACGAGTCTATCGACATCGTCGCGGAGACCTTGAAGCGCACCGCCAGACGACAAGTCACCGACTGGGGCGAGCTCAAGAAGGAGATCCGCAAGGACCTCTCGTCCTTCCTCTCGGAGAGGACACGCAAGCGCCCGATCATACTCCCCCTAATAGTTGAGGTCTAAAGAGAAGCCCGTACCACATAGAGTGTCCGGCGCAACAGCCGCGGCTTATGCGCTAGACTAGACCTCATGGCTACGAAGAAACGGGCCATGAGGCGGTCCGCAAAAAGGTCTTCGAGCAGGAAAAACCGCGGCCGCGCCGGCCGTGTGAAAGACGTGCTCTCTCTCGTCAGACGAGCCTTCTCCCGCAAGGTTGTGGGCACCGCGTTACTCGTCGTCGGGTTGTTCTTCACCGCGACGTTCCTCACGGGCCAGGGGGCGTTCCTAGGCGGGGCCGGTATGACCGCAGCGACGCACCTTATGGGCCTAGCCGGCTTTGCGCTGGCCCCGCTCGCGGCGCTCGCCGGCGCGCTCTTGCTGCTCGAGCGTCTGCCCTGGGGGAGGACTTTGGGCGTGGTGCTCCTCCTCGTGACCTTCGCCACCACTTTGGCCGCCGCCGTTCCGCCGGAGCTGTCTTACCCAGACCGCGGTGGCCTTCTCGGGAGCAGCCTATACGCGGTCATTAGCCAGACAGGCGGCTCCGTCGGGGCCGCCTTCGCGCTCGTGGTGCTCTACGCCGTAGGCCTCTCCCTGTTGACCGGCGTCACCTTGGGCGCGGCCGCCGGGACGATAGGCGACGCCGCGCGCTCCCTCTACTCCACGCTGCGGGTCTTCTTCGAGGAGAGAAGGAGTCAGGGTAGAGGGCGGGATTTCCCGGCTACCTGGTCCGAGCTACAGGAGAGCGAAGCCCCGGCTTCAGAAGAACCTTTCGCTGGGGCGTCCGGAGAGTCTGCGGACGTGGAGACCGAGGAGTTCGAGGTCGTCTTGGCAGAGCGGCGTGGTTCTCTGGGATTCGAGGAGGGGCGGGAGCAAAACGTGCCCGGGGAGTACACGCCGCCCCCGTTCTCGCTCTTGAACCTCGGGCGCGGTAGTCCCGAGCACGACGCCGAGGGCACGAGCCGCAGGCTCACGCGGGCCCTCTCCGAGCTCGGGGTGGAGGCGCACGTGGTCCGGGCGGTAGTGGGGCCGCGGGTGACGCGCTACGAGCTCCGCTTGGGGAGCGGCGTCAAGGTCGGAAAGGTCAGGAACCTTCAGCAGGACATAGCCTATGCTTTGGCTGCCACGGAGGTTCGGATTCTCGCCCCGATCCCCGGCAAGAGCGCCGTGGGCGTCGAGGTGCCGAACACGCGCCCCGCGATGGTCACCTTGGGGGATGTCTTCCGAGAGTACCCGGACGCGAACGACTGGAGCCTGCCCGTGGGCCTCGGGAAAGACATCTCGGGACGGGCAGTATTCTTCGATCTCGCCGAGATGCCGCACCTCCTGGTGGCGGGCACCACGGGGAGCGGCAAGAGCGTCATGCTCAACGGCCTCTTGACGTCGCTTCTCCTGACCACTGACCCGCGGCAGGTCAAGATGATCCTCGTGGACCCGAAAAGGGTCGAGCTTTCGCAGTTCGTCCGTATCCCGCACCTCATAACGCCGATCGTCACGGACGTCAAAAAAGCGGCGAACGCCCTCTCTTGGGCCGTCTCGGAGATGGAGCGGCGTTACGAGGTACTGGAAAGATCCGGGGTGCGCTCCTTAGAGGGCTTCAACGACCGGGGAGCAGAACAGATGCCCTACGTGGTTATAGTCATCGACGAGCTCGCGGACCTCATGATGACCGCAGCGGCGAAGGTCGAGGATGCGGTCATAAGGCTCGCTCAGAAGGCACGGGCGGTAGGGATACACCTCGTCGTCGCCACGCAACGGCCTTCGGTGGACGTGATCACCGGTATGATCAAAGCCAACGTCCCGAGCCGCGTGGCCTTTGCCGTTTCCAGCCAGATAGACTCCCGCGTAATCCTGGACACCCCCGGCGCCGAGGCCCTCCTGGGCAGGGGCGACATGCTCTTCAAGCCTGTAAGCGCTCTCAGGCCCTCCCGCGTACAGGGAGCCTACATCTCCGAGCCGGAGGTGGAGCGCGTCGTGACCGCGTGTGTCGAGGCCAGTAGGGCCGGGGGCGCACAGGCCCGCTACGTCGAAGAGGTGACAGAGGGGAAGCCAGAGAAGGAGGAGGCTGGGGAGCCGGAGGACGAGCTTCTACCCGAGGCCGCAAGCTTCGTGGTCGCGACCCAGCAGGCCTCCGTGAGCGCGGTGCAGCGCCGCTTCAGGGTCGGCTACTCTCGGGCGGGACGCATCATAGATGCCCTCGAACGCAGGGGTGTCGTCGGCCCTTACGAGGGTTCCAAGAGCCGACAGGTAATAGCCACCGAGCTCGACCTCGGACGCATCTTCGGTGGCGAGGACTCGCACGATGAGGACCAGAAAAATCTCTACCCACCCTCGCTCGGCGAAAACGCTTAGGCCAAGGGTCTCGCGAGGATTCAACCTTTTGTGGTAGTCTCTGTGCCGTGGACCACGATGAGCAAGGCGGGGGGCAGATAGGGCAGCTCCTGGAGGACAAGCGCCGGGAGAAGGGCCTCTCGCTCAAAGACGTCGAAGAGGCGACCAAGATCCGGAAGCGCTACCTGGAGGGCTTGGAGCGCGAAGACTATGCTATGCTCCCCGACCCGATCTACGCCCATGGCTTCTTGAAGACTTACGCGAACTTCCTCGGCCTCGATGGCGAAAAGCTCTCCCGCGGGCTCAAGGATCGCCGGGCGCCGCGCCGGGAGCGGCGATTCGGCTACGAGGTATCTGAAGAGAGCGAGTTCGACCAACCCCTGATTGACCCTGGTGGCTTGGGCGGCACCGAGCGCCGGAAGGTCTCTGGGGCGACGATCCTCACCGTCGTGCTCGCCGTACTCGTGCTCGCGGCGATAATAAGCGTCCTCTACTTTATCGGCCGCGGCTCACAACAGGCGGAGAGCCCCGTCGAAGAAGAGCCCGCTGCCGAGAAGGAGCCCGCGGAAGAAGAGCCCGCCGCAGAGCCCGAAGCGAACGTCGGTGCGGAAGATGAACCCGCGGACGAGCCGACGAACGAACCCGCCTCCGAAACGGTGCAGGCGACGGTGAGGGTGCCCGACGTCCCCGCGGGGTTGACTATAAGCGTCGATGGGACGGTCGCGGACGACCGGTTCGCCCAACCCGGCTTCTCCCAGACGTTCGAGGGGCAAAGGGTGGTCACGGTCTCGACCGCGAACGCTGGTGCCGTCGAGGTGGAGGTCAACGGGCAAGAGCT